>NZ_JACYNS010000091.1:0-9893 GCF_014839405.1 Frigoribacterium sp. CFBP 13605
GGCCGCGGTCGCGTCGTCGACCGGGGTGCCGACGGGCGGGACGGTCACCCGGTCGGTGAGCGGGTCGGCCGACGCGAGGCCCGGCTCGCCCGCCGTCGGACGGGCAGGAGGCGCGGTGCCGGCCTCGACGAGCGCGTCGAATTCGCGCTCGGGCCCGGTCGTCATCGGGCCATCGTAAGTGGGCGGTCCGGGACCGGGGGACAATGGGCGGGTGATCGTGCTCGCCGCCACCCCCATCGGAAACCTCGGCGACGCCAGCCGTCGCCTGATCGAGACGCTGTCGAACGCCGAGGTCGTCGCCGCGGAGGACACGCGCACGGCGATCCACCTGATGCGCGCCCTGGGCGTCGAGAACCGCCCCCGCCTCATCGCCCTGCACGAGCACAACGAGCGCGAGAAGGCGGGCGAGATCGTCGAGCTGGCCCGCGCCTCCGACGTGGTCGTGCTCACCGACGCCGGCATGCCCGCCATCAGCGACCCCGGGTTCCCGCTCGTCGAGGCCGCCGCGGCCGCGGGCGTCACCGTCACGGCGATCCCCGGCCCGTCCGCGGTGCTCACCGCGCTCGCCGTGTCGGGACTGCCCACCGACCGCTTCAGCTTCGAAGGCTTCCTGCCGCGCAAGCAGGGCGACCGTCTGCGCGTGCTGGGGGCGCTCGCCGACGAACGCCGCACCATGGTGTTCTTCGAGTCGCCCCACCGCCTGGCCGACTCGCTCGGCGACCTGGTCACCGCTCTCGGGGCCACGCGCCGCGTGGTCGTCTGCCGTGAGCTGACGAAGCTGCACGAAGAGGTGCGCCGCGGCAGCGCGGCCGAGCTCGCCGAGTGGGCGGCCGAGGGCGTCCGGGGCGAGATCTGCATCGTGGTCGAGGGCGCCCCCGAACGCGTCGTCGACCTGGCCGCCGGGCTCGCGCAGGTGCAGGCCCTGGTCGCCGACGGCACCCGCCTCAAAGAGGCCACCGCCGACGTGGCCGCCGCCACGGGTCTGTCGAGGCGCGACCTCTACCAGGCCGCCCTCGCCGCCCGCCCGCCCCGCGCGTAGGGCGTGGCGTACCCCGCCCAGCCCGGCGGGTGCAAGCTCGGAGGAGGCGCGTGCCCGGAGGAGGCGCGGCCCACCACGAGCAGGAGGTACGACATGAAGGCGGTCCGTTTCGAGCAGTACGGCGACATCGACGAGCTGAAGGTCGAACAGGTGGCGAAGCCCGAGGCGGGTGCCGGCCAGGTCGTGGTCGCCGTCAAGGCGGCGGGCCTGAACCCCGGTGAGGCGGCGATCCGCGCCGGACTGATGCACGACGCGTTCCCCGCGGCGTTCCCGTCGGGGCAGGGGACCGACTTCGCCGGCGTGGTCGACGAGGTCGGTGCGGGGGTCGACGAGTGGTCCGTCGGTGACGAGGTCGTCGGGTGGGCCAACCGGTCGTCGCACGCCGAGTTCGTCGTCGTCGACCACGACGAACTCGTGGCGAAGCCCGAGAACGTGCCGTGGGAGGTCGCGGGCAGCATCAGCGTGACCGGACCCACCGCCTACGCCGCGCTGCGTGCCGTGCAGGCCACCGAGGGCGACACGATCGTCGTCTCGGCCGCGGCCGGCGGCGTCGGCGTGATGGTGTCGCAGCTCGCCGTCCTCGGCGGGCTCACCGTGATCGGCACCGCGAGCGAGCGCAACCACGACTTCCTGCGGCAGCTCGGCGTCACGCCCGTGGAGTACGGCGACGGCGTCGTCGACCGCATCCGTGAGGCCGCCCCCCAGGGCGTGGACGCGTTCGTGGACTGCTTCGGCCAGGGCAACGTCGGGTACGCCCTCGAGCTCGGCGTCGCGCCGCAGCGCATCGACACGATCATCGACTTCGCGGCCGTCGAGCAGCACGGCGTCAAGGCCGAGGGCAGCGCCCAGGCGACGTCGCAGGCCGTGCTGTCCGAGCTGCTCGAGCTGATCTCGACCAACAAGATCATGGTGCCGATCGACGGGATCTTCCCCCTCGACGACGTCAAGGACGCCTACCGCGACCTCGAGGACGGCCACGCCCGGGGCAAGTACGTGCTCGGCATGGACGTCGTCGAGTACCCGGGCGAGCACGCCGGCGAGCGGGCGGGTTCCGACGACCGCACCGAGGAGCACGACGCGACCTGACCGGTCGACGCGACCCGCGCCTCCTCGTCCCCGGCGGCGGACGCAGGAGGCGCGGGTCGCGTCATCACGTCGGTGCCCCCACCTAAGATGGTCCCCATGCCCGCCGGCGACTCCTTCTTCATCGCAACGCCCATCTTCTACGTCAACGACGTGCCGCACATCGGTCACGCCTACACCGAGGTCGCAGCCGACGTGCTCGCCCGGTGGCACCGTCAGCGGGGTGACGACGCCTGGCTGCTGACCGGCACCGACGAGCACGGTCAGAAGATCCTGCGCACGGCCACGAGCCACGGCGTGACCCCGCAAGAGTGGGCCGACAAGCTCGTCACCGAGTCCTGGAAGCCCCTGCTCGAGACCGTCGACATCGCCAACGACGACTTCATCCGCACGACCGACGCCCGCCACGAGGCCGGCGTGCAGAAGTTCCTGCAGAAGCTCTACGACGACGGCTTCATCTACCAGGGCGAGTTCGAGGGCTTCTACTGCGTCGGCTGCGAAGAGTACAAGCAGCCGAGCGACCTGGTGCCCGGCACCGGCGCCTACGAGGGCGAGCAGGTCTGCGCGATCCACAGCATCCCGGTCGAGGTGCTGCAAGAGAGCAACTACTTCTTCCGCATGAGCGACTTCGAGCAGCGACTGCTCGACCTCTACGAGGCCCAGCCCGACTTCGTGCAGCCCGACTCGGTGCGCAACGAGGTCGTCTCGTTCGTCAAGCAGGGTCTGCGCGACCTGTCGATCTCGCGGCAGAGCTTCGACTGGGGCGTCAAGGTGCCCTGGGACGAGAAGCACGTCGTCTACGTGTGGTTCGACGCCCTGCTCAACTACGTCACGGCCATCGGCTACGGCGTCGACGACGACGAGTTCCGGCGTCGCTGGCCGGCCGTGCAGCTCGTCGGCAAGGACATCGTGAGGTTCCACGCCGTCATCTGGCCCGCGATGCTCATGGCGGCCGGGCTGCCCGTCCCCAAGAACGTCTTCGGCCACGGCTGGCTGCTGGTCGGCGGCGAGAAGATGTCGAAGTCGAAGCTCACGGGCATCGCCCCTCAGCAGATCACCGACGTCTTCGGTGCCGACGCGTTCCGGTACTACTTCATGCGCGCCATCACCTTCGGTCAGGACGGCAACTTCAGCTGGGAAGACATCGCGGCCCGCTACCAGGCCGAGTTGGCCAACGGGTTCGGCAACCTGGCCTCGCGCGTCGTGGCCATGATCACCCGCTACTTCGACGGCACCGTGCCCGTCGCCGGCGACCTCACCGAGGCCGACCTGGCCGTCCGCGAGACCGAACTGCGGGTCACGGCCGAGGCCGACGCGGCGATCGACCGGTTCGCCATCAACGAGGCGCTCGCGTCCATCTGGCAACTGGTCGACCAGCTGAACGGGTACATCACCGAGCAAGAGCCCTGGGCCATCGCGAAGGACGAGTCGCAGCGCGAGCGCCTGGCGACGGTCCTCGCCACCGCGCTGCGGGGTCTCGGCACCCTCACCGTGCTGCTGTCGCCGTTCATCCCGACGGCCACGCGCACCCTGTGGCAGTCGATCGGGCAGGGCGAGCTGACCAGCCAGCCCGTCGATCGTGCGGCCGAGTGGTCGAGCGCTCCCGACGTCCAGCCGCTCGCCGCCGGTCTCTTCCCGCGCATCGAACAGCCCGAGCCCGCGGCATGAGCGACGACACGTCCGGTGGCGGCGGCGCGACCTCCGGGCCGGCCGACGGAGTCCCGGCGACGCACGTCCGCCACCGCTCGTCGGGCGCGGACGGCCAGAAGCGCGACCTGACCTACCCCGCGCCTCCCCAGCCCCTCGTCGTGCCGGTCTACGACAACCACACGCACCTCGAGATCGCCGACGGCGTCGGAGACGACGGCGACGGCCCCCTCGACTACCGCGAGCACCTCGACCGGGCCTCGTCCGTGGGCGTGCGCGGCGTGGTGCAGGTCGGCACCGACCTCGAGACGTCCCGCTGGTCGGCCGAGATCGCCAGCCGCGAGCCCCGGGTGCTCGCCGCCGTCGCCATCCACCCGAACGAGGCCCCGGCCCTCGCGGCCGCGGGCACCCTCGACGAGGCGCTGTCCGAACTGGACGGGCTCGCCGCGAGGCCGCGCGTGCGCGCCGTCGGCGAGACCGGGCTCGACTTCTTCCGCACCGGCGACGACGGTCGGGCGGCCCAGCTCGAGGCGTTCCGCGGCCACATCGAGATCGCCAAGCGCAACGGCCTGGCCCTGCAGATCCACGACCGCGACGCCCACGACGACGTGGTCGACCTGCTGCTCGAGGTGGGCGCTCCCGAACGCACCGTCTTCCACTGCTTCAGCGGCGGGCCCGAGCTGGCGAGCATCCTCGCCGAGAACGGCTGGTACGCGTCCTTCGCCGGCACGGTGACGTTCAAGAACGCCCAGCCCCTGCGCGACGCCCTCGTGCAGTTGCCGCGCAACCTGATCATGGTCGAGACCGACGCGCCCTACCTGACGCCGGTGCCCTACCGCGGTCGCCCCAACGCGCCGTACCTGATCCCCTTCACGCTGCGGTCGATGGCCGAGACGATCGGCACCGACGTGTCCATGCTCGCGGCCCAGATCTCGTCGACGACCGAACTGGTCTACGGCAGCTGGGACAGCGAGCCCGTGACGGTCGAGGGCTGATGTCGCGCACCACCCTGCTCGGCCCCGCCGAGATCCGTGACCTCGCCGACCTCCTCGGCGTGCAGCCGACCAAGAAGCTCGGGCAGAACTTCGTCCACGACGCCAACACCGTGCGTCGCATCGTCGCCGCGTCGGGTGTCTCGGCGGGCATGACCGTCGTCGAGATCGGCCCCGGGCTCGGCTCCCTGACCCTCGGCCTGCTCGAGGCGGGTGCCAAGGTCGTGGCCGTCGAGATCGACAAGCGCCTCGCCGAACAGCTGCCGAAGACCGTCGCGCAGCTGCAGCCGGCGGCCGACCTCACCGTCGTCGTCGACGACGCCCTGCGCGTGACGACCCTGCCCGACGAACCCACCCACCTCGTGGCGAACCTGCCGTACAACGTCAGCGTGCCGGTGCTCCTGCACTTCCTCGAGCACTTCGGCGGGCTCGAGCACGGGCTCGTCATGGTGCAGTCCGAGGTCGGTCTGCGCCTGGCCGCCGAGCCCGGCTCGAAGGTCTACGGCGGCCCGAGCATCAAGGCGGCGTGGTACGGCGAGTTCCGGGCCGCGGGCCAGGTCAGCCGCCAGGTGTTCTGGCCCGTGCCGAACGTCGACAGCATCCTCGTCGCGTTCGACCGCAAGCCGGCCCGCGGCAGCGAGCTCGAGCGTCGGGCGACCTTCGCCCTCGTCGATGCCGCGTTCCAGCAGCGACGCAAGATGCTGCGCCAGTCGCTGTCCTCCCTCTACGGGTCGTCCGCCGCCGCCTCCGAGGCCCTCGAGCGTGCCGGACTCGCCCCGACCCAGCGGGGAGAGCAGCTCACCGTCGACGACTTCCTCGCCGTGGCCCGGGTCAGCGACGTCGACGCCCTCGCCGGGGCGTCCGTCGCCGCCGTGCTGCACGCCGACGAGGGCGAGGCCGGCTGAGCCGTGCCCCGACGCAAGAACGGCCCCGACGGCGCGCCGTCCGGCAGGGCCAGGGGCAGGGACGGTGGCGGTGACGAGCGCGGGCACGGTGAGCAGCGGCTCAGTGACGCCCGGCTCGGGTCGGGCACCGGACGCGGTGCGGCCGAGTGGTTCGCACGGCTCGACGCCGCGGGGGCGGCGCGACTGTCCCACGAGCAGATCTCGCGCCTCCTGGTCGACGAGTTCGAGGTCGTGCCGTGGTGGGCCGAAGGGATCACGGTGCGCTACGAACAAGAACGCGGCGTCGAGCCGCCGGGGCGTCAGTCCGACGGCAGCTACGCGGTCACCGTCGGCCGCAGCCTGAGGGGTGCACCGCTCGAACTGTTCGACCTCGCCGTCGACCGGTTCGCCCGGTACGCCGGCGGTCCGCCCGAGGTCGTCGCCCGGTCCGCGACGCGTCCGACCGCCGACTGGACCCTCGCGCACGGGGACACGCTGCGCCTCCAGGTGGTGTCGACCGCCGGTCCGAAGTGCTCCGTGTCGTTGACGCAGGGCAGCCTGCGCCTGCCCGAACGGGTGCAGCCCGTGAAAGAGGGGTTGACGCGGGCGTTCGGCGTCATGAGTGATCGCCAGAACTGACTAGGTTGGACGCATGACGTCCGTGGCCGCCCCGACCGTGGTCCACACGCGTGCGCCGGGCAAGATCAACGTCTTCCTCGCCGTCGGCGACCTGCAGGACGACGGTTACCACGACCTCGCGACCGCCTACCAGGCCGTGTCCCTCTACGAGGACGTGCGTGCGCGTCGCGCCGACGACTTCACCGTCAGCGTCACGGGTGGCCCGTCCATCGACGTGTCGGGCGTGCCGACCGACGGGTCCAACCTGGCGATCAAAGCCGCCCGCCTGCTGGCCGAGACGACCGGCTACACGGGCGGCGTCGCCCTGACCGTCGACAAGGCGGTGCCCGTGGCCGGCGGCATGGGGGGCGGATCGGCCGACGCCGCCGCGACGCTGCTCGCGTGCGACACGCTCTGGGGAACCGGCGTCGGTCGTGACGAACTCCTGCGGCTCTCGGCCCGACTCGGTGCCGACGTCCCGTTCGCCTTCGCCGGAGGCACCGCGATCGGTACCGGTCGCGGCGACGAGCTCAGCCCGGCCCTGGCGAAGGGGCAGTTCCAGTGGGTCCTGGCCGTGGCCGACGTCGGCCTCTCGACGCCGCGCGTCTACGACGAACTCGACGCGCACCGTCTGCGGCACCAGGGCGAGATCCGCTCGGTGCGGCACCCCGTCGTCGACGCCGGCGTCCTGCAGGCACTCCGGGCGGGCGACCCGGGCATGCTCGCGGACGCCATGCACAACGACCTCCAGGCGCCCGCCCTGCACCTCCAGCCGGGCCTGGCCGACGTCCTCGAGCTCGGTGAGGGCAACGGGGCCCTCGCGGGCATCGTGTCGGGCTCCGGCCCGACGGTGGCGTTCCTCGCACCCGACCTCGACGGCGCTCTCGAGCTGCAGATCGCGCTGAGCGCCGCCCGCCTCACGGTCGTCCGCGCCACGGGCCCGGTCCACGGCGCCCGCGTCGTCACCGACTAGGCCCGGGCCCCAGGGCGTCGCCGAGCCCCCCCCGCGCGCGCAGGGGGGCTCGGCGACGCCCCGGGGTCTCGCGGGCTCAGCGCTCGTACTTGAGCACGTTCGTGCGGGTGAGGTGCCACTCGTCGGCGACGTGGAAGCCCTTGGCGGCGAGGTCCGCGGTGACCCGGGGCCTCCAGTCCTGCTTGTCGCTCGTGATCAGCCAGACGACGTCGAGGTCGTCGGTGCGGTCGATGACGTCCTCGAGCGGGTGCTCGACCTCCCACAGCCCGCCGGTCTCGGCCGCGGGGGTCTCCAGCGTGAAGTCCGACATCCCTTCGAACGCCGCGGGGTACGTGTTCTCGATGATGCGCGACGTGGCCTTCGGGTGTCGACGCACGGGGCCGAAGACGACGCCCTCGGCCGTCCCGGCCGGTTCGAGCGCCCGTTGCTCGCTCACGAGGTCGGCCACCTGGTTCCACGCGGCCGAGTCCTTCGCCTCGGGCTGACGCTGACGTTCGTAGGTCGGGGCGGTGAGCACCACGGCGACCAGCAGGACGAGGGCGATCACCCGCCGCCAGGGGACGGCGGCCACGGCGACGGCCATCATGATCGCGACGGCCGGGGTGCCGAAGGTCAGGTAGCGGGGCGAGTAGAGCGGCTCGGTCACGAGCGAGACGCCCACGAGGCCGACGGTGGGCACGATCATCCAGGGCAGGACGACCTCGGCCAGTCCCCGGGCACGGGGCACGAGACCGGCGACCACGACGACCAGGCTGGCGAGCACCAGCATCCAGCCGAAGACGGCGAAACGGTCGTTCTGGTAGAACCACTGCGTCGTCAGCACCTGGTCGATCGTCGCGAAGCTCGGCCGGTCGAGCCAGCCGACCTGGCCGCTCTGCTCGGACGTGAAGTACACGACGGGCAGGCTCGCGAGTCCGGCGACGGCCGCACCGGCGAACCAGCCGAGGAACGAACCGCGTGCTCCGTGCGGTGCGCCGACGAGCGGGGTCGACGCCACGGCGTCCTGCGACGTCGCCACCGACCCCGAGGAGGCGCGGAGCCGGCGCTCGCGTCGCCACTGCACCAGCATGGTGACGCCGTGCCCCACCACGACGAAGGCGACGTACAGGAAGAAGAGAACCGAGACGACGGCGAGCACGGCGTAGGCGACCCACCAGCGCACGGCCGAGGCCCGGGTGCGGGTCTCGCCGACCTGGGCGGTCCGGCGCGAGGCGGTGACGAGCACGAGGGTCAGGGCGACGGCGAACATCGCCGAGAAGGCGTACGAACGGCCCTCGCCGCCCATCCAGGTCACGCGGGGGATCAGGCAGAACAGCAGGCCCGCCACGACGGCCGTCCGGCGGTCGGCCAGGGTGCGGGCGAGCACGACCGTGAACGCGGCGGCGAGCCCCGTGACGATCGTGCTGGGCACCCGGAGCGAGATCGGCGAGTACGGGAAGACGTCGAACCACAGGTGCATGAACGCGTAGTACGTGGCGTGCACCAGGTCGACGGTCTGGACCATCTGCCAGAGCTGGCCCCAGCTGCGGGTCGCCGAGATGACCGTCGCGGCCTCGTCGTACCAGACGGACGGCACCCAGAGGAAGGCGCCCGACAGCACGGCGGCGAGCAGGCCGACGAGCACGGCGTCGAGATGACGCCAGTGCCGGAGGCGCGTGAGGGCCGTGCTGCGGCCGGTCCCGGGCGTCGTGGATACAGTGGGCGCGGTCGATCGACCGTCGGCCGGATGCAGGAGGTTCGTCATGTCGTCTCTTCCCCCTCTCGGAGGATCTCGCGTGCGACACGGGGGTGACGCGCGCGGGGCGGCCGTGCACGACGGTGGCGTGCACGGTGCCGGCGTGCGCGACGGTGGACACGGCGGCGACCCCGTCGAGGGCGAACGCTACTCGCGAAGCGTGCGCCTGCCGGGGTTCGGTCTGGGCTCCCAGGGGCGCCTGGCGGCGTCGAGGGTGCTGGTGGTCGGGGCCGGCGGGCTGGGCGCACCGGTCATCCAATATCTCGCAGCCTCGGGTGTGGGAACCCTGGGAATCGTCGACGACGACGCCGTCGATCTGTCGAACCTACAACGGCAGGTGCTCTTCCGCCCCGACCAGCTGGGCTTCCCGAAGGCCCGCGCCGCCGCCGACTGGGTGCGTGCCGCCAACCCGGACGTGACCGTCGTCGCCCACCCCGTCCGACTGAGCGACCGCACCGCCGACCTGCTCGACGACTACGACCTCGTGGTGGACGGCAGCGACTCGTTCGACACCTGCTACCTGGTGGCCGACGCCGCGGCCGAGCGCGGTCTGCCGGTCGTCTGGGGCAGCGTCAACCGCTGGGACGGACAGTTCAGCGTCTTCTGGGACGACGCCCCGGACGGCCGGGCGGTCGACTACCGCGACCTGCACCCTGCCCCGCCCGCCTCGGGCTGGGACGAGTCCTGCGCCGACGTCGGCGTCCTGGGGCCGCTGTGCGGGACGGTGGGCGCGGGCATGGCCGGCGAGGTCGTCAAGCTGCTGACCGGTCTCGGCGATCCGCTGCTCGGCCGGGTCGTGACCGTCGACGCCCTGGGCGGCACCTGGCGGGAGAGCCGGTTGGCCCGCGCCCCGCACCGGGCCGAGGCCCGGGCGACGGTGAACGACGCGCGCCGCGCCTCCTCGTCCTCGGTGCCCGAGGCG
>NZ_JACYNS010000092.1:0-9836 GCF_014839405.1 Frigoribacterium sp. CFBP 13605
CGGCGCCGTCGGTCGCCGCGGAGGGCAGGACGGGTGGGGCGGCGGCGGGGCGGACGGCGTCCACGGCGAGGGCGGTGGCCGTGAGGGCGGCCACCGCGAGCAGCGCAGCACCTCCGCGCCGGTAGGTCGATCGATGGTCTCGTCTCCACCGTCGCCAGGCGTGCCCGGGCGGGGCCGGCTCGAGCAGGGGCGAGGTGATGAGCGGCCGTTCGACCAAGTGGTAGGTCAGGGCGGACAGGACGAGGGTGGACACGAGGACGGCCGGCCAGAGCCGGGCCGGTTCGTCGCCGAGCAACGACGTGCCGACGACCAGGGCGACGAAGTGCCAGAGGTAGATCGAGTACGAGAGGTCTCCCACGATCATCACGGGCCGGCCGGCGAGGGGCCCGAGCCACGGTGTGCCGGCGCACCCCGTGCCCGAGGCGAGGACGAGCAGCGTGGCCGCCACGGGCAGCAGGGCGCCGGGGGCCGGGAACGGGACGGTGCTCGTCGTGACCCAGGCCGAGGCCACGACGCCGACGATTCCGACCCACGCCAGGGCCGGACGGAGGACGGCGGGGAGCCGGGTCATCGCGGGGGCCGCCGTCGCGAGGAGCGCTCCGAGCGCGAGCTCCCATGCGCGGGTCAGGCTCGAGAAGTAGGCGACGGTCGGTGACGTCGTGGACTGGTGCCAGGCCCACCCCAGCGATCCGAGCACGAGCACCAGCAGCAGGACCCCCAGGGCGACCCTCGGGACGGTCGGCCCCTTCCGTCGCCGGGCGACGGCGACCGCGGCGACGACCACGACGGGCCAGACCAGGTAGAACTGCTCCTCGACGGCGAGGGACCAGTAGTGCTGGAAGGGCGACTCGGGGCCCTGCGCGGCGAAGTAGTCGGTCCCGGTGGCGGCGAAGTGCCAGTTCGCGAGGGACGCGACGGACCAGAGCGCGTCGATCGCCGCCGACGCCCCGCGGGACGAGCCGACGACGAGCCAGGTGGCCGCCGTGCCCAGGACGAGCACCAGGACGCTCGCCGGAACGATGCGGCGGATGCGTCGTCGCCAGAAGGCCGCGATCGAGATCCGTCCGTGACGATCGGCCTCGCGCAGCAGGAGCCCCGTGATCAAGAACCCCGACACGACGAAGAACACGTCGACCCCGACGAATCCACCGGCGGGCCGCCCCGTGACGTGCTCGAGGACCACCATCGTCACGGCGAGGGCCCGGAGGGCCTGGACGTCGAGACGGTGGGCGGGGGCGGGACGGCGAGAGGCGATGTTCTGGTCGATGGTGTGCACCCGATCTTCTGACGACATGTGGTGAGGCATATATTACCCACGCTCGTGTACCCTGCCGTCATGACCGATCCACTCGACCAGACGCCGATCCGATCGCGTCGCGGTTTCCTGCTCGTCGGTGCGGCGGGCATCGCGGCGGCCGGTGCCGCGGCCGTCGCCCCCGGCGCCCGTGCCGCTCGCGCCGACGACGGGCCGGCCTCCGACGGGCCGCCTGCCGACGGTTCCGGGGCGGCGCCGGCTGCGGAGGTCGGGACGTCGGACGACCGCACGGGGGTCGACGTCCGTGACCACGGTGCCGTCGGCGACGGTCTGACGGACGACACCGCCGCCTTCGCCGCGGCCGTCGAGGCGGCCAGGGTGGTCCGGGGGCGTGTGCTCGTCCCGGCGGGCACCTACGTCGTCGACTCCGTCACGGTGCCCCTGTTGGTCTCGATCCAGGGCACGGGGGCCGATGTCAGTCGCTACGGGGCCTCGACCGACGGTGGCGTCACCATCCGGCACCTCGCCCGTTCGACGAGGCCGATGGTCGTCGTCGACGGGAACGGTGTCACGCTCGAGGGGCTGACCCTGCAGGGCAACGGCTCGGCGGCACCCCTCGTCCAGGTCGTGAACGGGTTCGAGTCGCGCTTCGACAGGGTGCAGTTGGCCGGCGTGGCCGGAACGGCCCTCCTCGTCGAGCGCGTCAACAACAACCTCTGGTCGGACCTCTTCGTCAACAACTGCGGGTCGGCCGACGCGGCCGCGGTCGTCGTGCGGTCACCGGCGTCGGGTGGGTCGAACACGAACACGTTCACCTGCGTGAACCTGCACATCGAGGGCAGTGCGAACGTCGCCCTCGATCTCGCCTGGGGTTCGACCGCCGAGTACTTCGTCGAGTTCGTGAGGCTGATCGCCCCGCACATCGAGACGTTGCAGCGGGCTGGATCGGGCGGTGACGCGACCGTGCGCATCGGCAACGTCCGGCAGATCGAGTTCGTCGCCCCGACGATCTACGGTGGCCCGGGTCCCCTGATCGAGCACGACGAGAGGCGACGTCGTGGCGTCGACATCGACGGCGGCATCCGACTGCTCGGCGGTGCCCTGCTCGGCGCGGACCCTGCCCAGGTCGGAGCGTCGACCGTGCTGGTGCGGCTGACCAAGGGCGACGACTTCGCCCTGGTGGGCACCCGTCTCGGTCGCTTCACGCAGGCAGGGGTCGAGTTGGGGGCCGGGTACGGCTCGCGGTTCGCCGTCGATCCGACGACACGGATCGCCACGACCGGCTCGGCCGTCGACGTCGTCGACCGACGCGAGGTCGAGGCTCGGCCGCTCTGGGCCTGGGGTGGCGACCTCGCGGTGGGACGTCGGTTGCTGGGTGCCCTCGGTGGCCCCTCTCCCGTGGCGTCGGCCATGGGGCGGAACGGCGACGGCGCCCCGGCTCCCACCCTGTCGGGTTCCGATCTGAGGGGAACGGTCGGCTTCGGTTCGGGTCGGGCCCGTCGTCCCGGCACGCAGGTGCGGGTCCGCTATTCGAAGCCCTTCGCGACGGCGCCGGTGGTCTCGATCTGTCCGGCGTCGAACACGGCTGCGTCGGCCCAGTTCTTCGTCGTCTCGCGACCCGACGCCTTCGACGTCGAGATGGTCGGTGACCTCGAGGAGGGCCTCCCGGCCGACGCCTACCGGTTCACGTACCAGATCATCGGCTGACGGCGGCCTCCGTCAGGCCCAGCCGAGTTCGTGCAGTTGGTGGTCGTCGATCCCGTAGAAGTGGGCGATCTCGTGGACGAGCGTGACGTGGATCTCGTCGGCGAGCTGGTCGAGGTCGTCCACGGCGGCGAGGTGCGGTTCGCGGTAGAGGATGATCCGGTCGGGTAGTTCGCCGAAGCCGTACTGTCCACGCTCGGTCAGGGCGACGCCGTCGTTGAGGCCGAGCAGGTCGAGCGTGCCGTCCTCGGGGCGGTCTTCCGTGACGAACACGACGTTGTCGAGCCCGTCGACCATGTCGTCGGGCAGCAGATCGAGTTGGTCGACCACCATCGCGTCGAACGCCTCCGCGCTCACCTCCGCCGGGTCGATGCCTGCTGCCGGTCGTTCGTCGTCCACGTCACCACCCTCCCACGCCGACGTCCTGGCCCCCTGAGCCGACGAGTGAAGCTGAGTCGCCATCGCACCGCCCTGAACGTGACGAGCGCAGCGAAGTCCTGACCCTCGACGTCTCGGATGCGCTCGCGCATCCGAGACCAGAAGGCCCCAGAACCCAAAAAATCCCCTGCCCATCGGAGGGCAGGGGATTTCATTTTGGGTGAGTAACGGGGCTTGAACCCGCGGCCTCCTAGACCACAACCAGGCGCTCTACCAGCTGAGCTATACCCACCATGTGTCGTTTCCGACGATGCTGGCGACTGCCGAGGCGATCGCAACGAGAAGACTCTACTACAGCCGGGGGGCCCATTCGTCCACGACGGCCTTCGAGATCGCCTGGACGTCCTCGGTGGTGGGACCCGGGTCGGCGACGAATCCGGCACGGCGGTAGTACTCGAGTTCGCGGATGGATTCGAGGATGTCGGCCAGGGCTCGGTGTCCGCCGTGTTTCTGCGGAGCGTTGAAGTACACGCGGGGGAACCAACGGCGGGCCAGCTCCTTGATCGAGGACACGTCGACGCTGCGGTAGTGCAGGTGGCCGTCGACGCGCGGCATGTACTTGGCGAGGAACGCGCGGTCCGTGCCGATGGTGTTTCCGGCGAGGGGCGCGTGCTGCTCGGTGGGCACGTACTTCAGGATGTACTCGAGCACCTCGAACTCGGCCTCGGCGAGGCTGACGCCGTCCGGGATCTCGTCGATGAGGCCGGACGAGCGGTGCATCTCTGTGACGAAGTCGCCCATGTTGTCGAGGGCGGACTGGTCCGGCTTGATGACGATGGCGAAGCCGGGGTGCACGGGCTTCAGGTCGAAGTCGGTCACGACCACGGCCACCTCGACCAGTTCGTCGACCGAGAGGTCGAGCCCGGTCATCTCGCAGTCGATCCAGACCAGTCGGTCGTTGCTCGTAGCCATTCAGCGAGTCTAGTCCGGTGCCCTTCCGGCACCGCGCCTCCTGCACGGGACCAGGGCAGGAGGCGCGGTGCGGTGCGGTCAGATCGCCTCGCCGGCTCCGATGGCCTCGGCTTCGACGCGAGCCGGTTCGGGGCCATCGTCGACCCGGCGCAGGGCCCCGCGGGCGGCTACCACGACGACGAAGGCGACGGCGACGCTCGCGGCGGCGAACACGTAGGCGGCACTCGGGTCGATGGTGTCGGCGAGCAGGGTCGCGACGGGCGGGGCCACGGCGCCGCCGAGGAAGCGCACGCCCGAGTAGGCGCTAGACGCGACCGAGCGGGGCAGGTCGGTCGCCTCCATGACGGACTCGGTCAGCACCGTGTTGAGCACGCCGAGCACCAGGCCGCCGACCACCACGCAGACCACGAGGGCGGCCGGCGTCCGGACGACGACCGCGGCGGCGACGAGGTCGAGCGCGAGCAGGGGGAGTGCGATGCGCAGCACGGTCGTCCGACGCAGGCGTGCGGTCAGCAGCGGGGCGACCCAGACCGAGGTGATCGCGAGGCCGACGCCCCAGCCGAAGAAGGTGAACCCGATGCCGAGAGCCCCGAAGCCCAGCGGGTACGGCGTGTACGCGAGCAGGACGAAGAATCCGATGTTATAGAAGAGGGCGGTCGCCGCAAGGGCGCCGAGGGCCGGGCGACCCAGGGCGCGGAACGGGGCCGACAGCGTCGTGGGCGTGGGTTTCTCCATGGCGTCGCCCTTGAGGAACAGCACGATCGCGATGAAGGCGATCGCCATCAGGGTGGTGACGCCGAAGAACGGGCCGCGCCAGCTGACCGAGCCGAGCAGGCCGCCGATCAGGGGGCCGATGGCGATGCCGAGTCCGAGGGCCGCCTCGTAGAGGATGATCGCCGAGGCCGTGCCGCCGGACGCCGCGCCCACGATCGTCGCGAGGGCGGTCGAGATGAACAGGGCGTTGCCGAGCCCCCAGCCGGCACGGAAGCCGATGATCGACCAGACGTCGCCACTGGTGGCGGCGAGCAGGGCGAAGAGCACGATCAGGGCGAGCCCGATCAGCAGGGTGCGCTTGGCGCCGAGTCGACTCGACACCCAGCTGGTGAAGAACATCGCCACGCCCGTGACGGCGAGGTAGCTCGTGAAGAGCAGTTCGGTCTGGGTCGGGCTGGCCTTCAGCGACTCGGCGATGGCGGGGAGGATCGGGTCGACGAGCCCGATGCCCATGAAGGCGACGACACAGGCGAAGGCGATGGCCCACACGGCGGTCGGCTGCTTCAGGATGCTCGGCCCGGATTCGTGCGCGATGCCGGAAGAGGACGAGGAGCTCGAGGCAGAGGCGCTCACGCGAACACCGCCTCGGCGTCGGAGTGGACTTCCGCGTGGCCGGCGGCGCGGTGGCCGACCCGCGACGCCAGGAGGCGCGTGGCGTGCTCGAGCACGGCCCACTCGTCGTCGTCCAGGTCGGCGAAGAGGCCGCCGAGCGAGTCGGCGAGTTGCCCCCGCCACTCGACGAGCGCCGCCGTGCCCTTGTCGGTGATGGCGATGAGCCACGCCCGGGAGTCGTCGGTGTCGGCGATGCGCTTGACGAGCTCGTCCTCGGCGAGGCCCCGGAGGAGCTTGGTCATGGTGGGCTGCGACACGCGGCTGGCCCGGGCGAGGTCCCCGACGCGGAGCTCGCCGTCGGTCGTCAGGATCGAGAGCGTGCGCCACACGGCGGGTGAGGTGGTGCGGCCGGTCTCCTGTGCGGCGATGCGCGTCAGGCGATGGGTCGACGTCAGGAGGGATTCCAAGATGTCTGTCGGCTGGGGAGTCATCCCTCAAGTGTATAGCCAAGCTATATAGGTTGGCTATGCATTGTCGCCGGGCGAAGCTGGGCGCCGACTCCGTGCCTCCTGGTAGACCTGTGGACATGACAGACAGCAAGCCCACCGTGGCCGAGGGTTCCGAGTACGTCGTCTTCTTCGACGGCGGTCCGAGCGACGGCTCCACCGACACCCGCATCAGCACCGACGGCTCGTACGACGAGCAGATCACCGATTTCGTGTTGGTCGACGGCATGGAGACCGGCATCGTCTACACCGCCACCGAGGCAAAGATGGTCGGCGAACAACTGCAGGTCCACTACTCGCTCGACGCGAAGGACAGCGACCCCGTCGTCGACCCGGAAGACCGAAACGACGACCGCGACAACTGACGTCGGCGGCCCCGGCCGCACCGACTCACCAGACCGCAGGAGGCGCGGGGGAAGTTTCCCCCGCGCCTCCTCGTTGTCCCCGGCATGATGCTCGAGCTCTACACGTCGGCCTTCTGCGGTCCCTGCCACGCGGCCAGGGCGGTCGTCGCCGAGGCGAAGGACCTCCTGCCCTCGCTCGTCGTCGACGAGGCCGACGTCGCCGCCCGGCCCGCCGACGCCGAACGGCGCGACGTTCGCAGCACGCCCACCATCGTGGTCACGCGGGACGACGGCGAGGTGGTCTTCCGCTCACCGGGCGTGCCGACGTTGGACCGCCTGCTCGGGGCCCTGGCCCTCGCGATCTGATCGCGGGACCCCCGTCATGGAAGGCCCATAGGATCTCCGCGGCGTCGCCATCGACTGATGCGAGGCCGCTGATGGCGTGGCGACCGATCGTGGTCCCATGCCTGACACCGACATCCTGCGTCTCGACATCGTGGTGCCCGTCTTCGACGAGGCCGCCACCCTCGAGGCCAGCATCACGAGCCTCCATGACCATCTGACCCGCCACGTCACCGAGACCTGGCGCATCACCGTGGCCGACAACGCCAGCACCGACGGCACGCCGGCCCTCGCCGACGACCTCGCCCGACGCCTGCGGTGCGTGACCGCCGTCCACCTCGCCGAGAAGGGCCGAGGCCGTGCCCTCAAGCAGGTCTGGGCGGCCTCGCCCGCCGACGTGCTGGTCTACCTCGACGAAGACCTCTCCACCGACCTCTCTGCGCTCGGCCCGCTCGTCGCACCGTTGCTCTCCGGCCACTCCGACCTCGCGATCGGCACCCGGCTGAGCCGGTCGTCGCGGGTCGTGCGCGGCGGCACGCGGGAATTCGTCTCGCGCAGCTACAACTTCCTGCTGCGTCGCACGATGGGGGTCGGGTTCAGCGACGCCCAGTGCGGCTTCAAGGCGATCCGGCGCGAGGCCGCCGAGCGACTGCTGCCCCTCGTCGAGGACACCGGGTGGTTCTTCGACACCGAACTGCTGATCCTCGCCGAGCGCTCGGGCCTGCGCATCCACGAGGTGCCGGTCGACTGGGTCGACGACCCCGACAGCTCGGTCGACATCGTCTCCACGGCCGCCGCCGACCTCAAGGGGATGCTGCGCGTGGGCACGGGCATCGCCCGGGGCGCGATCCCGGTCCAGGCGGTGTACGACGCGATCGGGAGGCGTCCGTTCGAGCCGCCCGCGCCTCCGACGTTCTTCTCGCAGGTCGTGCGGTTCGGCGTCGTCGGGGCCGCCTCGACCGCCGCGTACGCGCTGCTCTACCTCGGCGCGCAGCAGGTGATGCCGGCCCAGGCGGCGAATTTCGTGTCGTTGCTCGTCACGGCCGTGGTCAACACGGCCGCCAACCGGCGGTTCACGTTCGGGGTACGGGGGGCGTCGGGCGTGGCGCGACACCAACTGCAAGGGCTGATGGTCTTCGTCCTCGCCTGGGTGCTGACCTCGGGGTCGCTCGTCGTGCTGCACGCCGCGGCTCCCGCGGCCGACGCGCAGGCCGAGCTGCTGGTCTTGACGGCCGCGAACCTCGTCGCGACCGTCCTGCGCTTCGTGCTCCTGCGCGTCTGGGTGTTCCGGTCGGAGGCGACGCACGTGACGCCGGGACCGGCCGACGAGCGGGTCGGTGTCGCCGACCCCGTGTCCGACCTCGCCACCCGCGTCGCCGCCGTGGCCGGCGACGACGACGTCACGGTGGTCGGTCGATGAGCGCCGGGACCACGCCGGTGCCGCTGACCGATCGACGCTCGCCGTCCGGGTCGGCCGGCCCGCGCCTCCGTCCGCTCGCTCGTCGCCTGGTGCGCGGGCGTGAGGACGCGGCACGGTGGGAGCGACCGGCGTTCCTCGCGCTGCTGGTCGCCACGGGGGCTCTCTACCTGGTGAACCTGTCGGCGAACGGCTGGGCGAACTCGTTCTACTCGGCCGCGGTGCAGGCCGGTTCGCAGAACTGGGAGGCGTTCCTCTACGGCTCGTCCGACGCCGCGAACTCGATCACGGTCGACAAGCCGCCCGCGAGCCTGTGGGTCATGGCGTTGTCGGTCCGGGTGTTCGGACTGTCGTCGTTCAGCATCCTGCTGCCCGAGGCACTGATGGGCGTCGCGACCGTCGGACTCGTCTGGGCCACGGTGCGGCGGCACTTCTCGGGCGTCGCCGCGTTCGTCGCCGGTGGAGTCCTCGCGCTGACCCCGGTCGCCGCGTTGATGTTCCGCTTCAACAACCCCGACGCGCTGCTCGTGCTGCTGCTGACCCTCGCCACGTACCTGACGCTGCGCGGCGTCGAGACGGGCCGCGTCCGTTGGGTCGTCTGGGCGGGCGTGGCGATCGGCTTCGGCTTCCTGACCAAACAACTGCAGGCGTTCGTCATCCTGCCCGTACTGGCCGGGGTGTACCTCGTCGCGGCGCCCGTCCTGCTGCGCAAGCGGCTGCTGCACCTGCTGGCCGCGCTCGGTGCGGTCGTGGTGTCGGCCGGCTGGTGGGTCGCCCTCGTCGAGCTGGTGCCCGCGGGCATGCGGCCGTACGTCGGCGGCTCGCAGACCAACTCGTTCCTCGAGTTGACCTTCGGCTACAACGGCCTCGGACGGCTCACGGGTGACGAGACCGGCAGTGTGACGGGCGGGGGCGGCGGCACCGGTGCCGCCACGACAGGCATGTGGGGCGAGACCGGCATCACCCGGCTCTTCACGGGCGAGTTCGGGGGCCAGATCACCTGGTTGCTTCCCGCCGCCCTCGTGATCGGCGTCTCGGCACTCGTGCTGCTCGGCTGGAGACACCGGACCTCCGCGCGTCGGGCGACCCTGCTGCTGTTCGGGGGCTGGACGGTGCTGACCGCCCTCGTCTTCAGCTTCATGTCGGGCATCTTCCACGCGTACTACACGGTGGCGCTCGCCCCGGCGATCGCGGTCACCCTCGGGGCTGCGGCCGACGTGTTGTGGCGACGACGGGCCCGGTCGTGGGTGCGGATCGTGCTGGCGGCGTCGGCTCTGCTCACGGGCGTCTGGGCCTGGGTGCTGCTCGGACGGGCGGAGTCCTGGCAGCCGTGGCTCCGGTACGTCGTCGTCGCGCTCGCCGTCGTGGGCGCCGTGCTCGTGCTGCTGCCGCGACGGGGCCGGGCGCTCACGGCGGCGACCCTCGCCGTGCTGCTCACGGGCGGCCTGCTGGCTCCGGCGGCCTACTCGGTCGAGACCGTGTCGACGGCCCACACCGGTTCGATCGTCACGGCCGGGCCGACCGTGTCGGGCGGCACGGGCGGGTTCGGCGGTGGTGGCGCGGGCGGCGCCGGCGGCTTCGGCGGTCGCGGC
>NZ_JACYNS010000093.1:0-9750 GCF_014839405.1 Frigoribacterium sp. CFBP 13605
CGAGGCCTCCGCGTCGCCGGCGCCGAGCCCGTCCCTGGCTCCCGCGCCGGCTGCGGCGCCCGGGGCCGCCGCGCGGTCCGGTGCCGCGGCGCCCGCGTCCGCCGGGCGATCCAGCGCTCCGGCGTCCGCGGCCGCCGCGCGGTCCGGCGGCTCGACCCCCGTCACCGGGTGGGACGTCGCCCCCATCCCGCAGACCCCGCCCCCCGAGCCCGACGAACCCGAGCACATCACCGAAGAACCGCCCGGCGGCGTCCCGACGGTCGACGCCGCGCCTCCTCCGCCCGAGGTCGACGTGCCCCCGGCTCGCCCCGCCGCCGCCCCGTCGCCCTCCACAGCGGCCACCAGCACACCGACCGCCTCCGCCGGTGCAGGTCCGTCGGTCGCCGAGCGTCGTGCGGCGACCGGTGACCCGCGCCGGGGCATCCCCACCGGGTCGCGCTACGGCGAGGCCGTCGTGCGCGAGATCCTCGGGGCCCAGTTCATCGAAGAAGAGACGATCGCCCCCCGGGTCACGCCTCAGAGAAGCGAGTAGCGCGTGTACGAAGGCATCGTCCAAGAGCTGATCGACGAATTCGGTCGCCTCCCCGGCATCGGGCCCAAGTCGGCGCAGCGCATCGCGTTCCACATCGTGCAGAACGAGTCCTTCGACACGTCACGCCTCGCCGAGCTGCTCGTCGACGTCAAGACCAAGGTGCGTTTCTGCGAGATCTGCGGCAACGTGAGCGAACAAGAGACGTGCAACATCTGCCGTGACCCGCGTCGCTCGCCCGCCACGATCTGCGTCGTCGAAGAGGCCAAGGACGTCCAGGCCATCGAGCGCACCCGCGAGTTCCGCGGTCTGTACCACGTGCTCGGTGGGGCGATCAGTCCCATCGACGGCATCGGTCCCGACGATCTGCGCATCCGCCAGTTGGTGCAGCGCCTCGCCGACGACACCGTGCAAGAGGTCATCATCGCCACCGACCCCAACCTCGAGGGCGAGGCGACCGCGACGTACCTCTCCCGGATGCTCGCGCCCTTCGGCCTCCGGGTGACGCGACTGGCCTCGGGGTTGCCCGTGGGCGGCGACCTCGAGTACGCCGACGAGGTCACGCTCGGCCGCGCCTTCGAGGGCCGCCGGCTCGTCTCCGAATGACGACCCGCGCCTCCTGAACCCGTTCGGCGCGCGCCTGCCCGTCAGAGGCGGGCGCGCCGTGCCCGCACGGCGCAGTACGCACCGTAGGCCATGAGCCCCAGGGCGACGGCCGTCAGCACCACCACGCCGAACGGGAGGGCCGCGAGGGCCTTCAGCGCGCCGTCGAGCCCCGTGGCCTCGCTCGGGTCCGAGGTGACGGCCGCGACCGCGAACAGCACGCCCACCACGCCCAGGGCGATCCCCTTGGCCACGTACCCCGTGACGCCGAGGGCGACCGTGCCACGTCCCGCCGCACCGCCCGGCAGCGTGAGGTCCTCGCGGAACTTCTGCTTCACGCCCTTCACGACGAAGTAGGCCCCGATCGCCACGATGGCGAGCGCGACGACGACGAGGAGCACGACGCCCCCGGGTGCGGAGAGCAGCCGGGCGCTGAGCGTCTGGGTCTGCCCCGAGCTGTCCGACGACGAGCCCCGGGCGAAGGTGAAGGCCGTGAACCCGACGGCGAGGTAGGCGACGCCCTTGCCGCCCTCCTTCGCGCGCTCGGCCCAGGCGTCCTTGTCCGTCCCGCGGACGAGAGCGGCTTCGAGCAGCTGGAAGAGGCCGAGGCCCCAGAGCCCGACGACGATCAGCCAGAGGAGGAAGACCCCGCCCGGGCGGGACGCGAACTGCCCGAGGGCACCGCCCTGGTCGGCCTCTCCTCCACCTCCGAACGCGACGCCGAGGGCGATCACGCCGATCACGACGTGGAGCAGGCCGTTCATGGCGAAGCCGACGCGGGCGGCGGTCGTGAGGGCGCGGCTGTCCTGGAGGCGGCTGGCGGCGCCGCGGGCCTGGTCGGTGGTGTCGGGCATCGGTCCACCGTAGGGGAGAGGCGCCGATGACGCCCCGCGACCGACGTACGTCACACGCTCTCGACACCGAATAGAATCGCCGGACGCAGGCGTGAGCCGTCCTCCGGCGCGCCCAGTCCCCCTTCTCAGGAGTCACCGTGAGCTTGATCGTGCAGAAATTCGGCGGGTCGTCCGTCGCCGATGCCGAGAGCATCAAGCGCGTCGCCAAGCGCATCGTCGAGACGCGGAAGGCCGGCAACGACGTCGTCGTGGCCGTCAGCGCGATGGGCGACACCACCGACGAACTGCTCGACCTGGCCAACGAGGTCAGCCCGCTGCCCGGCGGTCGCGAGCTCGACATGCTGCTCACCGCGGGCGAGCGCATCAGCATGGCCCTGCTCGCCATGGCGATCCGCAGCCTGGGCGTCGAGGCTCGCTCGTACACGGGCAGCCAGGCCGGCATGATCACCGACGCCCAGCACGGCAAGGCCCGCATCGTCGACGTGACGCCCGGACGGGTGCGGGACGCGCTCGACGCCGGGTACGTGGCGATCGTCGCCGGCTTCCAGGGGTTCAACCGGTCCACGGGCGACATCACGACCCTCGGTCGCGGCGGCTCCGACACGACCGCCGTCGCCCTCGCCGCGGCGCTCGACGCCGACGTGTGCGAGATCTACACCGACGTCGACGGCGTCTTCACGGCCGACCCCCGCGTCGTGCCCAAGGCCCGCAAGCTCGACCGCGTCACGAGCGAAGAGATGCTCGAGCTCGCCGCCGCCGGGTCGAAGGTGCTCTACATCCGTGCCGTCGAGTACGCCCGGCGTCACGGGGTCACCCTGCACGTCCGCTCGTCGTTCAACAACAACGAGGGAACGCTCGTCGTCAACCCGAAAGAGGGAGAGAACGTGGAAGAACCCATCATCAGCGGGGTCGCGGGCGACCTCAGCGAGGGCAAGATCACCGTCGTCGGCGTCCCCGACGTCCCGGGCAAGGCCGCCCAGATCTTCCGCACGGTCGCCAAGACCGGTGCCAACATCGACATGATCGTGCAGAACGTGTCGGCGGCGTCGACCAGCCGCACCGACATCTCGTTCACCCTGCCGAAGTCCGAGGGTGCCGTCGTGCTCCAGGCCCTCGAGTCCGACCGGGCCGAGATCGGCTTCGAGTCCCTGCAGTACGACGACCAGATCGGCAAGCTGGCCCTCGTCGGCGCGGGCATGCGCACCAACGCCGGCGTCTCGGCGCGGCTGTTCACGGCCCTCTTCGAGGCCGGAATCAACATCGAGATGATCTCGACCAGCGAGATCCGCATCTCGGTGGTCACCCGGGCCGACACCCTGAACGACGCCCTGCGCGTCGTCCACACGGCCTTCGGCCTCGACGCCGAGGTCGACGCCGTCGTCCACGGCGGCACCGGCCGCTGACGCGACCCACCACCCGAGGAGGCGCGCGCGGCCACCGCACCGCGCCTCCCGACCCGGCTCCCACCGGGCCAGGACCCGCACCACCGAACCCCAGGAGGCACCCATGGCCGAAGGACTGCGCGTCGGCGTGATCGGCGCGACCGGACAGGTCGGCAAGGTCATGCGCACGCTGCTCGACGAGCGCGACTTCCCGATCGCCGAGATCCGCTTCTTCGCCACCGCCCGGTCGGCGGGCACGACCCTGCCGTTCCGCGGTGTCGACATCGTGGTCGAGGACGTCGAGACGGCCGACCCCGCGGGTCTCGACATCGCCCTCTTCTCGGCGGGCGCGACGGGCTCGCGGGCCCACGCGCCACGGTTCGCCGCGGCCGGGGCACTGGTCATCGACAACTCGAGCGCCTGGCGCATGGACCCCGAGGTGCCCCTGGTGGTCAGCGAGGTCAACCCCCACGCCCTCCGCGAGGCGGTCAAGGGCATCGTCGCCAACCCCAACTGCACGACCATGGCGGCCATGCCCGTGCTGAAGGTGCTCGACACCGAGGCCACCCTGCAGCGCCTGATCGTCAGCACCTACCAGGCGGTGTCGGGCAGTGGACTCGCCGGCGCCGACGAGCTGCTGCAGCAGACCCGTGCCGCGATCGAGGGCGACACCATCGGCCTCGTGCACGACGGTCGCGCGGTCGACTTGCCCGAGCCGGTCACGTACGTCCGTCCCATCGCCTTCGACGTCATCCCGCTCGCGGGCAGCATCGTGGACGACGGCACGAACGAGACCGACGAAGAGAAGAAGCTGCGCAACGAGAGCCGCAAGATCCTCGAGCGCCCCGACCTGCTGGTCAGCGGCACGTGCGTCCGGGTGCCGGTCTTCACGGGGCACTCGCTCTCGATCAACGCCGAGTTCGCCTCGGACATCACGGCGGAGCGCGCGGAAGAACTCCTGCGCGACGCCCCCGGGGTGGTCCTCACCGACGTCCCGACCCCGCTCGAGGCGGCGGGAGCCGACCCCAGCTTCGTCGGCCGCATCCGGCACGACGAGGGCGTCCCCGGTCACCGTGGGCTCGCGTTCTTCATCAGCAACGACAACCTCCGCAAGGGTGCGGCGCTCAACGCCGTGCAGATCGCCGAGCTCGTCGCCGCCGAACGCGCCGTCGCCTGATCCGTCGACGCCGGTCGCCCGAGGGGTCGGTGATGCGTCGCACCCCGGTCTCTCGACATCGAGACACCGGGGTGTCGTGCTCCGGCGGCCACCCGGGGTCGCCGAGGGGGCCGGGCCTAGACTGACGTCGTGACCGATGCGAAGAAGCCCGTCGACGTAGCCCTCATCGGGGCAGGCATCATGAGTGCCACCCTCGGTGCCATGATCAAACAGCTCGAGCCGAGTTGGACGATCCAGATCTACGAGGCGCTGGGCGACGTCGCCCTCGAGTCGAGCAACCCCTGGAACAACGCGGGCACGGGCCACTCCGCCCTCTGCGAGCTCAACTACACGCCCGAGCGCTCCGACGGCACCATCGACACGTCGAGCGCCGTCAAGGTCAACGAGCAGTTCCAGGTGTCGCGGCAGTTCTGGTCGTTCCTCGTGGCCGAGGGGGCTCTGCCGCAGCCGGACGCCTTCATCAACTCGACCCCGCACATGAGCTTCGTCTGGGGCGAGAAGAACGTCGAGTACCTCCGCAAGCGCCACGAGGCCCTGCGCGAGCACCCGCTGTTCCAGGGGCTCGAGTTCAGCACCGACGCGTCCGTCATCCGGTCGTGGGCACCGGTCCTCATCCCGGGACGGGCGAAGGGGCAGCCGATCGCGGCGACGCGCATCGCCGCCGGCACGGACGTCGACTTCGGGTCCCTCACGCGCCTCCTCCTCACCTACCTGCAGGGCGAGGGGGCGATCCTCGAGGTCGACCACCGCGTCACGAACCTCACGAAGCTCGCCGACGGCACGTGGCGGGTGGCCCTCCGCAAGCAGGTCGGTGGCACGCCGACGACCGTCGACGCGCGCTTCGTCTTCGTCGGCGCCGGTGGGGGAGCGCTGCACCTGCTGCAGAAGTCGGGCATCGACGAGATCAAGGGCTTCGGCGGGTTCCCGGTCAGCGGCGAGTTCCTCCGTTGCGACGATCCCGCGATCGTCGGCAAACACCAGGCCAAGGTCTACGGCAAGGCCGCCGTCGGCTCGCCCCCGATGTCGGTGCCGCACCTCGACACGCGCGTCGTCGACGGGCAGGCCAGCCTGATGTTCGGGCCCTACGCCGGTTTCAGCCCGAAGTTCCTCAAACACGGCTCGATGTTCGACCTCTTCGCGTCGATCCGTGCCCACAACCTCTACCCGATGATCCGGGCCGGGCTCGCCAACCTCTCGCTCGTCAAGTACCTCGTGGGGCAACTGGCGGCGAGCAAGCAGACCAAGTTCGAGGCGCTGCGCGAGTTCATGCCCGACGCCGACCCGAAGGACTGGTACCGCATCACGGCCGGTCAGCGGGTGCAGGTCATCAAGAAGGACCGCAAGAAGGGCGGGGTGCTGCAGTTCGGCACCGAGGTCATCACGGCGGGCGACGGCACCATCGCGGGCCTGCTCGGTGCGTCCCCCGGGGCGTCCACGGCCGTGCCGATCATGCTCAGCGTGCTCGAGCGGTGCTTCCCCGACCGCATCGCGTCGTGGAAGCCCCGGCTCAACGCCATGATCCCCACGTACGGCGACGACCTCTCGTCCGACGAACGCCGGGCCGCGTCGACCATCGGGGCGACCGCCGAGGCGTTGCACATCCACGCCTGACGCCTCGCCCCGGGCCTCGCGTCCCCGTGCTGCGGGCCTCGGGTTGACCCTGGTTCGAACATGTGTTCGAATGGGGGAATGCGATGGTCCGAGCAAGCGGTCGACACCGAGAACGCCTCGGCGCTGCCCGGTCTGGCGCGATTGAACAACCTGATCACCTCCGTCACGACGCCCGAGTTCGCGGGGGTGACGTTCCACGAGGTGGTCGCGAAGAGTGCCCTCAACCGTGTGCCGGGTGGCGATTCGGCCCTCCCGTTCGGGTGGACGATCAATCCCTACCGGGGCTGCAGCCACGCGTGCGTGTACTGCTTCGCCCGCCCCACCCACGAGTACCTCGACCTCGACGGCGGCGACGACTTCGACCGGCAGATCGTCGTCAAGGTCAACGTCGCCGAGGTGCTCGCGCGTGAGCTCCACCGCCCCACCTGGCAGCACCACCCGGTCGCGCTCGGCACGAACACCGATCCCTACCAACGCGCCGAGGGCCGGTACCGGCTCATGCCCGGCATCATCGCCGCCCTCGCCGACTCGGGCACGCCCTTCAGCATCCTGACCAAGGGCACGTTGTTGCGGCGCGACCTCCCCCTGCTCGCCGAGGCGGCGCAGCACGTGCCCGTCGACCTGGCCATGTCGATCGCCGTCCACGACGACGACCTGCAGCAGTCGGTCGAGCCGGGCACGCCGACGACGGCGGCCCGCCTGGCCACCGTCTCCGCGGCCCGAGAGCTGGGGCTGTCCTGCTCGGTGTTCATGATGCCCGTGCTGCCGTACCTCACCGACGGCCTCGACCACCTGCACGCCGCGCTCGCCGCCGTCCGCGACTCGGGCGCGTCGAGCGTCATGTACAGCGCCCTGCACCTCAAGCCCGGGGTCAAAGAGTGGTGGTTCGCCTGGCTCGAGCGTGAGCACCCCGAACTCGTGGGCAAGTACCGTGCGCTCTTCGCCCAGGGCACCTACGCCCCGACGGGGTACCGCTCCTGGCTGGCCGCCCGGCTACGGCCCCTGCTGCGCGAGTACGGCCTCGAGAAGGGGCGGGCCGACCCGGCCACGGGGTCGATGCGTTCCGCCGCACTCGACGACAGCGCGCGTTCCCTCCGACTGATGGGCCTCAACGGCACCGGCGCGACCCCGGCCGCCGGGACGGGCGGCCTGGCGGGCATCCCCGACCTGGCCGTCGGTGCCGGTGCCGGTGCCGGTGCCGGTGACTCCGCGGTCCCGCGCGCCCTCATCGCCCACGAACTGCCGGGCGGGGCCCGATCACAGCCGCGACTGTTCTGAGCCTCCGAGGGCCAGAGGTCATCGGCACGGGGTGTTGTGCCCCGCTCGACCAGAACGGGGCACAAGAAGAAGCGCTCTGCCTGCGCGACACCCGCCCTGGCCCCACATGTCGGGGTACAGCCCAGGTCCGGCTTCTGTCATGATCTGTCCTGACCACGAACGAGCCGAGGAGGCCCCATGCTGCTCGGCCTCCCTGCCCACCTGGCGCCGACGGCGCTCGGCGACTCGGTGTCGAGGGCCTGCCACGCGATCGCGGCCACCGTCCTCGCGGCGGCGGCTGCCCTCCTGCTCACGAAACAGGCCGCCACGCCCGATCTGTTGCTCTGGCCCGCTCTGGTCTCGCTCCTCCCGATGGTCGTCCTGCTCGTCGTGGTCGACCGCACGCGGTCCACGACGGCCCACCTCGCCTACCTGATCGTCGGGACCGCCGCCCTCTACTGGTACGCCGTCACCCTCTTCTCGCAGGTCGCGGCGGTGCAGGCGTCGGACGCGTTCTCGCTCTCGTTGCCCAAGATCGCCCTCATCATGGTCGGCAGCACCGCCGTCGGGCCCCGCCGGGGTCTCCTCTGGGCTGCGGCGGGTTACGCGGCGGGCGAGCTCGCCACGCAGCTGGCGACCTGGCACACGGGGGCCTCCCTGCGGCTCGACGTGACCGCCCTGCTGGCCTTCGTCCTGGTCGCGGTGGTGACCGGTCACGCCGAGGCGTCGCGGGGACGCGCGCGGTCGGCTCAGCCGCGGCTGCACCGGTCCGCACTCGAGCAGCAGGTGCAGGGCATCCGTGTCGACATCGAGCAGCAGGCCGCGGCCCTCGTCCACGACACGATCCTCGGGCATCTCGCGGCCGTGGCCACCGCCCGCCCCGGTCCTCTGTCGCCCGACACCGCGCGGTCGATCGCGGCCGATCTCGAGCTCCTCGTGGGGCGCGACTGGCTCTCACCGGGGTCGGTGCCCTCCGAGGCCGCCGTGACGGCCGCCGACGGCTGGGAGGCCAGCCGACTGCACGCGGCCGTCGAGCAGTCGCGATCGGGCGGCCTCGAGGTGGCCGTGACCGGCGACGTCTCGGCCGTCGGTCGCCTCGACCCCGTCACCGGGGACGCCCTCGGCCTGGCGGTCGCACAGTGCCTCGTGAACGTGAGCCGCCACAGCGGGGTCGACCGGGCCGAGCTCGTCGTCTTCGGCGACGGCACCGACCTCACCGTGATGGTGATCGACGACGGAGTCGGCTTCGACACGGCGGCGGTGGCCCCCGACCGTCTCGGACTGACGGCGTCGGTCGAGGGCCGTCTCACACGCGTCCACGGTCACGTGCAGGTCTGGTCGTCCCCCGGCAGCGGGACGTCGATCGTCCTGCGGGTCCCGTTCGCCGCCGGGGCGCCGGTGGTCGGCGACGTCGCCACCGAGGACGGGGTGCCCGCGTGACCCTCCCCGCCCCTCCTCGTGCCCTCGGGCGCGCCTCCGATCGATCACCCCAGCAGGTCGACCCCCTCGGCGCCCTGGCGGCCCGACCGATCACCTTCGGGGCGGCTCTCGCCGCCCTGCTCGTCGCCGTGGTCGGCACGCTGCTGCGGGCCTCCGACGTGTCCTCGCCGGGGGCCGCGGTCGGTGCACTCGTCGCCGTGGCCGCGGGTGGCGTCGCACTCGTCGTGTCGGCCGGCCCCTTGCGGGCACCGTTCGGGCCGCGGGCGCTCTGGTGCGTCGCCGCGACGTGTGCGGTGGCGGGTGTCCTGTCCGCCCTGGCCACCTCCGGCAGCAATCCCTTCGTCCGGGACGACTGGGCGGGGATCGTCTCCGGGGTGCTCCTGCTCGGGGTGGCACCGTACCGCTCGGCACGCGAGATCCTCGCCGCCGGAGGCGCCGTGGCCGTGGTCCTCGCCCTCGTGGTCCTGGTCGAGGCGCCCGGTTTCGTCACACCGGTGCCCACCGCGTCGTACGTCGTCGTCGCCCTCACCCCGTTGCTCGCCCTGACCGCCGCGTCGGCGACCTTCTCGGGGGTCTTCGTGGCCCATGTCGAGGGGTGGGTCTCGCGGGCCACGGGATTCCGCAGGGCCAGCACCGACGACCTCAGGGTGACCCTCGCCCGGTCGGTCCAGCAGGACCGTGTCACCGTCCTCAACCGCGAGGTGGTGCCGTTCTTCGCACGGCTCGTCGAGTCCGGCCGGATCGTCGAGGGGGACGCCGACGAGGCCCGGCGCGTGGCCGACGCGTTGCGCGCCTCCCTGGTGGCCGACGCCGACGCGACGTGGCTGGCCCGGCGACTCGCCGCGCCCGGCCGCCGGGTGCCCGCCGAGGTCGTCGACCCCGACCGGCTCGCCGATC
>NZ_JACYNS010000094.1:0-9742 GCF_014839405.1 Frigoribacterium sp. CFBP 13605
GACGGTGGCCGCCGTCGCCGCCCGGACCGACGCGGACGCACCCGGCTCCGTCGCCACGGCCCCCGCCACCACCGGTGCGACGCCGGATGCGGCGAGCGGAGCGGCCGGTGCCTTCCAGGACCCGGCGGCCCCGTCGTACACCTCGCCCCCGGCCGACGCGACGCCGGTCCGCCTGCAGATCCCCTCGATAGGGGTCGACTCCGGCCTCGAAGACCTCGGCCTCGGCGCCCAGGGCGAGCTCGACCCTCCGAAGGAGTGGCTGTCGGCTGGGTGGTACCAGGACGGCGTCGTCCCCGGCGCGGTCGGACCGGCCGTGATCGCCGGACACGTCGACTCGGGTGACGCCCCCGCGGTGTTCGTCGACCTCGCGAAGCTCGTGCCCGGCGACGAGGTGCAGGTGACGCTGTCGACCGGCTCGGTCGAGACCTTCCGCGTCACGGGCAGCGAGCGCACCCCGAAGGCGACGTTCCCGACGAGCGACGTCTACGGGGCCAGTCCGACCCCCGGCCTCCGGCTGATCACCTGCGACGGCACCTTCGACCGGTCGACCGGGCACTACGTCGACAACCTCATCGTGTTCGCGGACCTCGTGGCCTCGTGACCTGACGCCCGACCGACGCCTCCGACACCCGACACCCGACACCTCCGACACCCGACACCTCCGACTCCCACCCGACGGGAAAGGACCCCACCATGAACGACGCCCTCGTCATCATCCCGACCTTCAACGAGCGCGAGAACCTCGACTGGATCGTGGGGCGCACCCTCGCCTCCGGCGCCGCGGTCGACGTCCTCGTCGTCGACGACGGCTCGCCCGACGGCACCGGAGAGCTGGCCGACGCCTACGCCGACCGCGATCCCCGCGTGCACGTGATGCACCGCACCGAGAAGGCCGGCCTCGGCGCCGCCTACCTCGCCGGCTTCGCCTGGGGGCTGGAGCGAGGCTACGACGCCCTCGTCGAGATGGACGCCGACGGCTCGCACCACCCCGAGTACCTGCCCGGCATGCTCGAGCTGCTCCGCGAGAACGACCTCGTGCTCGGCTCACGGTGGGTGCCCGGCGGCGCCGTCGAGAACTGGCCCCTCCGCCGGGAGCTGCTCAGCCGTGGCGGCAGCTGGTACACGCGGGGAGCCCTGGGCATCCGCGTGGCCGACACGACCGGTGGGTTCCGGGTGTTCCGCTCGTCCGCGCTGCGCCGTATCGACCTCGACCGGGTCGAGTCGCGGGGGTACTGCTTCCAGGTCGACCTGCTCTGGCGCGCGCTGCAGGCGGGCCTGCGGGTCGTCGAGACTCCGATCACGTTCACCGAGCGCATCCACGGCGCCTCGAAGATGAGCGGTTCGATCGTCCGGGAGTCGCTGACCAAGGTGACCCTGTGGGGTCTGCGTCGACGGTCCCGCGCCGTCGTCGAGTTGGTCGTGCGACACCGTCGCCTGCCGAGCGTCCGCGCGACCTCGCACCGGGTCGGGCCCGTGCGTGGCGGCGTGTCGACGCGCTAGCAGGGAGGCGGCACGCGCGCGCCCGGGGTGGTCAGCCCCGGGCGCGCGTCATCTGTCCTGGCCCCGGTCGGGCCCGCGTCGGCCGAGTGCGCGTCGGCCGTGCCCGCGTCAGCGGACGATCGCGACCGAGTGCGCCGGGAGCAGAAGGCTCGACCCCTTGGCGATCGACGCGTCGCTGGCGAACAGGACGGTCTCGGCGCTCACCGCGACCCGCGCCTCCTGGTCGGCGAGGTTGATCGCCATCTTCAGGTCACCGCGCGTCAGCACGAGCCAGCGGGCGTCGCCGTCGTACTCGACGCCCGTCTCGCCGAAGCGGGGGTCGGTCAGGGCGGGCTCGCTGCGGCGCAGCGCCCCCAGACGGCGGTACGCGTCGAGCAGCACCGCGTGGCGGCCGGTCTCGAGCTCGGACCAGTCGAGCTTGCTGTCCTCGAACGTCGAGGGCGCCTGCGGGTCGGGCACGGACGACTCGTCCCAGCCCATCTTCGCGAACTCCTCGATGCGGCCCTTCGCCGTCGCCTCGCCGAGGTCGTGCTCGGGGTGCGAGGTGAAGAACTGCCACGGGGTCGAGGCGCCCCACTCCTCGCCCATGAAGAGCATCGGCGTGTACGGACCGGCCAGGGTCAGCGCCGCGGCGATGATCAGCTGCCCGTCGTCGAGCGTCGCGGCCAGGCGGTCGCCGATCGCCCGGTTGCCGATCTGGTCGTGGTTCTGGTTGGCCACGACCAGGCGCCAGGTCGGCATGTGCTCGGTGTCGACCGGGTACCCGTGCGTCGCCTCGCGGAACGACGACCAGGTGCCGTCGTGGAAGAAGCCCTTGGTCAGCACCTTGGCCAGGGCGCCGAGCGGCTCGAAGTCGGCGTAGTAGCCGGTCGTCTCGCCGGTGAGCGCGACGTGCACGGCGTGGTGGAAGTCGTCGCTCCACTGCGCGTCGAGGCCGTAGCCCTGGCGGTGGTCGGGGCCGAAGCCGCCGCCGTCGCGCGGGGTGACGAGGCGCGGGTCGTTCAGGTCGCTCTCGGCGATCAGTGAGAGCGGCCGGCGCAGGTGGCTGCTGAGGGCGGCGGTCCGCTCGGCGAGCTCTTGCAGCAGGTGGACCTCGCTGTCGTCCTTGAGGGCGTGCACGGCGTCGAGGCGCAGGCCGTCGACGTGGTAGTCGTCGAGCCACATCGCCGTGTTGTCGAGGATGAACTCGCGCACCTCGTGGGCGCCGTCGTCGTCGAGGTTGACGTTGTCGCCCCAGGTGTTCGCGTGCTTGCTCGACAGGTACGGCCCGAACAGCGGCAGGTAGTTGCCCGACGGGCCGAGGTGGTTGTACACGACGTCCTGCACGACGCCGAGACCTGCCGCGTGCGCGGCGTCCACGAAGCGCTGGTACGCCTCGGGACCGCCGTAGTTGTCGGTCACCGTGAACCAGTCCACGCCGTCGTAGCCCCAGTTCCAGCGGCCGTTGACGCCGTTCACTGGCAGCAGTTCGACCAGGTCGACGCCGAGGTCGACCAGGTGGGGCAGCTTCTCGATCGCCGAGTCGAGCGTGCCCCCGGGCGTGAAGGTGCCGACGTGCAGCTCGTAGACGACCGATCCCGCCAGCTGGCGGCCGGTCCACGCGTCGTCGGTCCACGCGAAGGCGCCCGGGTCGTAGGTCTCGCTCAGGCCGTGCACGCCGTCGGGCTGGCGACGCGAGCGGGGGTCGGGCAGCGGCGTCTCGCCCTCGGGGGAGTCGCCGCCGTCGAGCACGAAGCCGTAGCGGTGCCCCGGGCCCCGGTCGAGGTCGGCGGGGGCGCGCCACCAGCCCGTGTCGGGCTCGGCGGACAGCGGCAGCAGCTCGCCGTCGAGGTGCAGGTGGACGGTGGTCGCTTTCGGGGCCCAGACGTCGTAGACGCTCATCGGTCTCCTCGGGTTCGGAAGGGGCGGGGGAGGGGGTCGAGAAGGCACGACATGCCGCTCACGTCGAGAGGTGAGCGGCATGTCGTGACGTCTCGCCCGGGGGCGACGGTAGTCGGGCGCGACGGGGCGCGACCCGACGGGGTCAGTCCTCTGCGGGGATCAGCAGGGCGACGGGGTACGTGTCGAGCACGTCGGCCAGTCGGAGGCGACCGCCCTCGTGCCGACGGCCGGTGAGCACGTCGCGGTACGCGCCTCCTGCGGTCAGGACCACGGTGTCGTCCCAGCCGCCGGCCTGCTCGAGGGCCACGGGGAGGCGGGTCGCGATCGCGAGCGCCCCGCCGCGGTCCACGGCGACGGCCGACGCGGCCTGCTCGCCGAAGACCGGCAACGCGGCGTAGCGCGTGAACAGGTCGGGTCGGTCGCGGCGCAGCGTCAGGGCGTGGTGCGTCACCACGAGCTTGGCGGCACCGGTGTCGTCGATCGCCGGCGTCGCGCCGCCGCGGACCTCGTCCAGGAGGCGCCGGCGGAGGGCGAAGTCGACCTCGCGTCGGTTGTCGGGGTCGACGAGCGAGAAGTCCCACAGCTCGCCGCCCTGGTAGACGTCGGGGCTGCCGGGGCCGGTCAGCTGCATCAGCGCGACGCCGAGGGAGTTGCTGTAACCGGGTGCACGCAGCACGTCGACGATGCGCTCGACCTCGTGACGCACCTCGTCGTCGTCGAACGCGGAGTCGACGGCGGCGTGCATCCGTCCTTCGAAGGCCTCGGCCTCGTCGGTGCGGTCGGTCCACGTGGTCGACGTGCTCGCCTCGCGGGACGCCTTCTCGGCGTAGGCGTGCAGGCGCTCGCGCGACGCGGGCCACGAGCCGACGATCGTCTGCCAGAGGATGTTCTCGAACGGGCCGTCGCCGACCGGGGCCAGCTCGCGCAGGCGTTCGAGGGTCGCCGCCCACTCGGTGGCGACCTCGGCCAGCACCGAGACGCGGGCGCGGACGTCGGCGCTGCGCTTGGTGTCGTGCGTGGAGAGGGTCGTCATGCCGAAGGGACGCTCGGCGAGGCGGACCTGCTGACGCGCGTGGAACTCGTCCGGCGTGACGGAGAACTCGCTCGGATCGGCGCCCACCTCGGTCAGCGTGGCCAGGCGGCTGTAGCGGTAGAAGGCGGTGTCCTCCACGCCCTTGGCCATGACCATGCCGCTCGTCTGCTGGAAGCGCACGGAGGCGGGGTGCGACTCGTCGCGCAGCACGGCGACGACGCGTCCGACGGCGTCGGCCAGGTCGGGACGGTGGGTCGTGGCGACCTCGGCGGCCTCGGTCAGCCACTCGGCACCCTGCGGCAGGTAGCTGCGGTACACCGGGAAGGCGGCGGCGAGCTCGGCCAGCGCGTCGACCACGGACGGGTCGACGGTGTCGCCCTCGGCGATCAGCCGGGCGAGGCGGTTGATCTCGCTGCCGAGGATGCCGTCGGCGATGCCGCGCTTCGTGCCGAGGATCATCTCGTGCCAGTCGACGGGCTCGTCGCCGGTGGTCTCGTCCGCCCCGGCGGCGTGCTCGTCGGCGTCCACGCCGCGGGCCCGGCGCAGGCGCGCGTCGAGGGCGTCGAGGGCGGGTGCGCCGTTCGGGTCGACGAAGAGGCGGTCGAGGTCGGCGAGGGCGTCGTAGCCCGTCGTGCCGGCCGTCGCCCAGTCCTCGGGCAGGCGCTCGTCCCCCTCGAGGATCTTCTCGACGAGCACGTGGGCGTCACCCGTCAGGGCCGCGAGCAGGTCGAGGTAGCCCTTCGGGTCGGCCAGTCCGTCCGGGTGGTCGACGCGGAGGCCGTCGACCAGGCCCTCCGAGAACCAGCGGCCGATCTCGGCGTGGGACTCGGCGAAGACTCCCTCGTCCTCGACGCGGATGCCCGCGAGGGTGTTGACCGCGAAGAAGCGGCGGTAGTTCAGGTCGGTGTCGGCGCGCTTCCAGTGCACGAGCTCGTAGTGCTGCCGCGAGTGCACGGTGGCGGCGTCGTCGCCGGGCGAGCTCGTTCCCGGGGCGATCGGGTACACGTTGTCGTAGTACTGCAGCTCGTCGCCGTCGACCGTGAGGCCCTCGATCGAGCCGTCCGCCGCGGCGGGCTCGCCGAGCACCGGCAGCAGCACCTTGTCGCCGCCGGCGGCCCAGTCGACGTCGAACGCGTCGGCGTAGCGGGACGCGCGGCCGTGGGTCAGGAGGTCCCACCACCAGACGCTCGCCTTCGGGGTGGCGACGCCGACGTGGTTCGGCACGATGTCGACCAGGACGCCGAGTCCTGCCGCGTGGGCGCGGGTCGACAGCTCGTCGAGCCCCTCGGCGCCGCCCCGCTCGGGGTCGACCTGGCTGTGGTCGACGACGTCGTACCCGTGGTCGCTGCCCGGTTCGGCGGCGAGGATCGGGGACAGGTAGACCCAGTCGGCACCGAGGTCGCGCAGGTAGGGCACCAGCTCGCCTGCCGCGTCGAGTTCGAAGGAGGCGCGCACCTGCAGGCGGTACGTCGAGCGCGGGTGCATGGTCGGTTCGTGTCGGGTCACAGTTCTTCCTCGGCCGTGGCACGCAGGACGACGAGCGAGCGACCCGCCACGGGGAGTCGATCGCCGGCCCGCAGAGCCGCGGGGGCCTGCGGGGTCGAGGGCGGTTGGGTGGTGGTGGCGGCGCGGGTGGCCGTCGGGGTGCGGGGGGCGGCGCTGGCGGGCGGCGGAGGCGCCGTCACGGTGCTGTCGACCACGACCTCCCAGCCCTGGGCGTACTCGTCGGGCGGGAGGACGAAGGTGACCGTCTCGGCGCTGGCGTTGAAGTACAGGACGAAGTTGACGTCGGTGATGCGACCGCCTCGGGCGTCACGGCCACGGATGCCGTTGCCGTTGAGGAACATGCCGATCGCCTTGGCGTAGGACTCGTTCCACTCGCCCTCTTGCATGGCGTCGCCCTCGGTCGTCAACCAGACGATGTCGGGCAGGGGCTCGCCCTCGCCACGGGTGACGGGACGGCCGTTGAAGTACCGCTGGCGGCGGAAGGTCGGGTGGTCGTGGCGCAGCTTGATGACCTCGGCGACGAACTCGATCAGCTCGCGGTCGGCGTTGGGCCAGTCGATCCAGCTGATCTGGTTGTCCTGTGCGTACGTGTTGTTGTTGCCGCCCTGCGTGCGACCGAGCTCGTCGCCGTGCAGCAGCATCGGCACGCCCTGGCTGAGCAGCAAGGTGGCGAGGAAGCTGCGCTGACGCTGCTCGCGCAGGGCGCGGATCTCTCCGTCGTCGGTCTCGCCCTCGACCCCGGAGTTCCACGAACGGTTGTGGCTCTCGCCGTCGTTGCCGTTCTCGCCGTTGGCGTCGTTGCGCTTGTCGTTGTAGCTGACGAGGTCGCGCATCGTGAAGCCGTCGTGAGCGGTGACGAAGTTGATGCTCGCGACCGGGCGTCGCCCGTCGCGTTCGTACAGGTCGGCGGAGCCGGTGATGCGGCTGGCGAACTCGCCGAGCGTCGAGGGCTCGCCGCGCCAGAAGTCGCGGACGGTGTCGCGGTACTTGCCGTTCCACTCGGTCCACTGGGGCGGGAAGTTGCCGACCTGGTAGCCACCGGGGCCGACGTCCCAGGGCTCGGCGATCAGCTTGACCTGCGAGACGATCGGGTCCTGCTGCACGAGCTCGAAGAAGGTCGAGAGACGGTCGACCTCGTAGAACTCGCGGGCGAGCGACGCGGCGAGGTCGAAGCGGAAGCCGTCGACGTGCATCTCGGTGACCCAGTAGCGCAGGCTGTCCATGATGAGCTGCAGCGAGTGCGGGTGACGGACGTTCAGGCTGTTGCCGGTGCCCGTGTAGTCCATGTAGTGCTGCTGGTCGCCGTCCATCAGCCGGTAGTAGGCGGCGTTGTCGATGCCCTTGAACGAGAGGGTCGGACCCAGGTGGTTGCCCTCGGCCGTGTGGTTGTACACGACGTCGATGATGACCTCGATGCCGGCGTCGTGCAGCACCCGCACCATCGTCTTGAACTCCTGCACCTGCTGGCCGATGTCGCCGGTGGCCGAGTAGGCGGCGTGCGGGGCGAAGAACCCGATGGTGTTGTAGCCCCAGTAGTTGCTGAGGCCCTTCTCGAGCAGGGTGTTGTCCTGCACGAACTGGTGCACGGGCATCAGCTCGAGGGTCGTGATGCCGAGCTTCTTCAGGTGGTCGATGATCGCCGGGTTCGCGACGCCGGCGTACGTGCCGCGTTCTTCCTCGGGGATGTCGGGGTGCGTCTCGGTGAGGCCCTTGACGTGCGCCTCATAGATGACGGTCTCGTCGTAGCTGTACTTGGGGGCGCGGTCGCCCTGCCAGTCGAAGAACGGGTTGATGACGACGCCCAGCATCATGTGCGGGCCGCTGTCCTTGTCGTTGCGCGAGTCGGGGTCGCCGAACGTGTAGGCGAACAACGCCTCGTCCCAGTCGATCTCGCCGCAGGTGGCCTTGGCGTAGGGGTCGAGGAGGAGCTTGTTCGGGTTGGCACGCGAGCCGTTCGCGGGGTCGTACTCGCCGTGCACGCGGTAGCCGTAGCGCTGACCGGGTTGCACGGTGGGCAGGTAGGCGTGCCAGACGTAGGCGTCGACCTCGGTGAACTCGACCCTCGTCTCGGTGCCGTCGTCGTCGAACAGGCACAACTCGACCTTGCTGGCGGCTTCGCTGAAGATCGCGAAGTTGGTGCCGCTGCCGTCGTAGGTCGCGCCGAGGGGGTAGGGGTTGCCGGGCCAGGTGTGCATCGAACCTCCGATTGGGACTCGCTCAGCCTAGGGGCGAACGGGCGCCCCGTCCGCGCGAGGACGGGGCGCCCGCCGGGCCGCACGGGCCGGGCGGGCGCCCCGTCGGGGCGGTGCTCGCTCTGTGGTGCTCCTCCTGCTGGGTCGGCTACTTCGTCACGGCGGCGAGGGCGTCGACGATCCCCTCACCGAACCAGCCGTTGTCGGCCGGCGTGCCGGTGCAGGTGGTCGTGCCGGTCGGGCACGGGGTGTCGGTCGCCTGTCGCTCGAGCAACCCGACGAGGGCCGTACCGCCGAGACGCGGGTGGGTCGACTTCAGCAGGGCCAGCACGCCGGCGACGTGCGGCGAGGCCATCGAGGTGCCCGACTTGGTCCCGTAGCCCCCGCCGGTCACGGTCGAGAGGATGGCCGAACCGGGGGCCGCGACGTCGACGACGCCCTCGCCGTAGTTCGAGAAGCCCGACTTCGCCCCGGCCGAGGTGGTCGACGACACGGTGACCACGCCGTCGAGCTCGGTCGGGATGTCGAGGCAGCGTGAGTCGATCGGGCGGGTCGTCGGCGTGGTGTCGTTCGGGCTGTCCGTGTCGACCGTCTTGTTCGCGAGGTCGATCGACGAGTTGCCGGCCGCCGCGACGTTGACGATGCCCTTCTTCTGGGTGAACTGGACTGCGCGGTCGACGGCGGTCAGCACGGCCGCCTGGTCGACGTCCGAGCCGCACCAGAACTGCCACGGGTCGACGTAGTAGCTGTTGTTCGTGATGTCGGCACCGGTCGCAGCGGCCTGCATGAAGCCGCAGATCGCGGCCTCGGGGTAGATGAAGCCGTCGTCGCTGACGACCTTGACGGCCGACATCGTCACGCCCGGGGCGACGCCCACGATGCCGACGCCGTTGCGGGCCGCGGCGATCGTGCCGGCCACGTGGGTGCCGTGGTCGCTCGTCGTGGGCTGCCAGGCGGCGTAGCTCGAGTCGGGCGTCCCGGTCAGGCAGCTCGCCGAGGCGGCCACGTCGATGTTCGGCTGCAGGTCGGGGTGGTCGCCCTCGATGCCCGAGTCGAGCACGGCCACGAGCACGTCGCGGCTGCCGTCGGTGACCTGGTGCGCCTGGTCGGCCCCGATGGCCGTGAGGTCCCACTGCTGGGCCTCGAGGGGGTCGGCGACGACGGTCGTGGCCTCTTCGAGCCGCTGCTCGGGCGAGGTCGCGGCCTTCGGCTTGCCGGGGTGTCCGGGACCGCCGGGCTTCCCCGCACCGCCCGGGTGGCCGGGCCTGACGGGCTTGCCCGGGCCCGGGGCGGTCGTGCCGACGCCGTAGGTCGGGTCGGTCTCGGCGACCGCGGCGGTGCGGGTGGCACCGGCCGACGAGACGGCCTTGTCGCTCCGCACCGAGGGGGCGAAGTTCGCGTTGCTCGACTGCGCGACGACCACGCCGAGCTCGGCGTACGCGGCGATGACGCTGCCGCCCGTCGCGGCGACCGCCCGCTCGACCTGCTTGGTCGCGCCGGGGTTGGCCTTGCCCGCGTTGACGACGTAGTTCATCACCGGCCCCTCGACGACCGGCAGCGTCGGGGCGGGGCCCGGCTTGCCGGGTGCGGCGGGTGCACCGGGCGCGGACGCGGGAGGCGCGGCGACGGC
>NZ_JACYNS010000095.1:0-9665 GCF_014839405.1 Frigoribacterium sp. CFBP 13605
TCGCGTCGGTCGTGGCCCCGCCCGCGGCACCGGCCACCCGCTCGGTCGCCCGGGCGGCCGCCTCCCGCTCGGCCGTCGCCGTGATGCGCCGCAGCATGCCCGAGAAGATCACGCCGTGGAACGGCAGGATCGCGAACCAGTAGAGGCGCCCGCCGAGTCCCTGCGGGAAGAACACCGCGCGTTGGCGGTAGTGCGAGCCGCCGTCGGGACGCGGCTCGACCGTGAGTTCCAGCCACGCGCCTCCGGGGACCTTCATCTCGGCCCGGAGCCGCAGCAGGTGGCCGCGATCGAGCTTCTCGACCCGCCACCAGTCGAGGGCGTCACCGACGCGCAGGGTGGTCGCACTGCGGCGGCCGCGACGGAGGCCCACTCCCCCGACCAGTCGGTCCATCCAGCCGCGGGCCGACCACGCCAGCGGGAACGAGTACCACCCGTTCTCGCCGCCGATGCTCTCGAGCACCTTCCAGAGCTCGGCGGCCGGAGCGGAGGTGTCGGTCTGCCGGTCGTCGGTGTAGACGATGTGCCCGGACCAGTCGGGGTCGCTCGGCAACAGGTCGCTCGGCGCGCCGGCGACCGACGAGTCCTGCCAGCTGGTCTCGACGTCGCCGTCCTGTTCACGCTGCAGGGCGAGGCGGACGGCGCGACGGTAGGGCAGCAGCCCCTCGGCGGGCGGGGGCACGACGGCGTCGATGTCGTGCTCGCGCACGACGCAGTCGTATTGCAGCGACGCGATGATCGGCACGGCGAGGGCGCGGGGCACGGGGGTGACGAGGTTGACCCACTGCGAGGCGAGCCACGGGGTGAAGACGGGGAGGGACGCGATCGGCCGCTGCTTGAGGCCGGCCTCGAGGGCGTACCCGTTCATCATCTGCCCGTACCGGAGCACGTCGGGACCGCCGATGTCGAAGGTGCGGTTGACGTCGTCGGGCACGTCGGCCGCCCCGAGCAGGTAGTGCAGCACGTCGCGGACGGCGATCGGCTGGATGAAGTTGCGGACCCACTTCGGTGCCGGCATGTAGGGCAGCACGTCCGTCAGGTGGCGCACCATCTCGAACGAGGCGCTGCCCGACCCGATGACGACGCCGGCCTGCAGGGCGACGGTCGGGACCCCGCTCGCCAGCAGGACGTCGCCGACGTCCTTGCGCGACTGCAGGTGCTTCGACAGGTCGCCCTCGGGGTGCAGTCCGCCGAGGTAGACGATCCGGCGGACACCCGCGTCGCGCGCCGCGTCGGCGACGGTGTGCGCCGCATCGGCCTCCGCGCGCTCGAAGTCGCCCTTGCCACCCATCGCGTGGGCGAGGTAGTAGACGACGTCGACGCCCTCCATGGCGGGACGCACCGTCTCGGGGTCGGTCAGGTCGCCCTGGACGACCTCGACGTCGCCGGACCAGGGCACGTCCCGCAGCTTCTCGGGCGATCGCACCAGCACCCGCACGTCCGCCCCGGCGGCCACGAGCCGCGGCGTCAACCGCCCGCCGATGTACCCGGTCGCCCCGGTCACCAGCACCCGGCGGGAGGCCACGGCGTGGTCGGTGTCGCTCGTGACGGGGGCGCTCGACGGCTCGGCGTCGGGAGTGTTCGCTGACATGGGCCCAAGCTACGCTGGACCCCATCATGACTACCCAGCAGCTCCCCACCGTCTCCGCCGTCGCCGGCATGATCGACCACGCGATCCTCAAGCCCGAGCTCACCCGCGCCGAGGTCGACGCGGCCCTCGACGACGCCGCCGCGAACCACGTCTTCAGCGTCTGCGTCCGGCCCTCCGACATCGCGCACGCCGTCGAGCGTCTCGAGGGCACCGGCGTGCTCGTCGGCACCGTCATCGGCTTCCCCCACGGCACGACCTCGACGGCGGCCAAGGCCGCCGAGTCGCGCCAGGCGATCGCCGACGGCGCCGCCGAACTCGACATGGTCGTCAACATCGGCTGGCTGCGCAGCGGCATGACCGACGAGGTCGAGGCCGACGTGCGCGGCGTGGTCGAGGCGGCGGGCGACACGCTCGTCAAGGTCATCCTCGAGACGGCCCACCTCGACGACGACCAGATCGTCGCGGGTTCGACGGCCGCCGAGCGCGCCGGGGCCGCCTTCGTCAAGACGTCCACCGGCTTCGCGGGGGGCGGGGCGACGCTCCCGCACCTGCGCCTCATGCGCGAGGCGGTCTCCGACTCGGTGCAGGTCAAGGCCTCGGGCGGCGTGCGCGGCCTCGACACCGTGCTCGAGATGCTCGACCTCGGCGTCACGCGCTTCGGCACGAGCGCCAGCGGCACGATCCTCGCCGACCTGGCGCACCGCCTCGAGACGGGCCGTGCCTCGGGCGCGGGCGACGACACGACGTCGTACTGACGAGCCGAGGAGGCGCGGGTGACGTCGACGACGTGACCCGCGCCTCCTCGGGGCCGTCGGGCCGCACCCTCGCACGGCTCGGCGTCCCGTCGTCGACGTGCGCCGGACGATCGACTCACGGCGCTCGACGCGAGACGCCTCAGGCGGTCGGCAGCCCCAGGATCTCGCGCGTGCGGACGACGTCGGCCCGGATGTGCGCGATCAGGGCGTCGAGCCCCTCGAAGCGCACGTTGCCGCGCACCCAGTCGACGAAGTGGACGGTGACCTCGAGCCCGTAGAGGTCGAGCGAGACGTCGAGCAGGTGCGCCTCGACCTGCTTGGCCGGCACCCCCTCGAACGTCGGGTTGTTGCCGACCGACACGGCCGCCGGGTAGAGCGTGTCGCCGACCGAGACCCGGGCGGCGTAGACGCCGTCGGCCGGGACGAACCCCTCGCTGTCGCGGGCCAGGTTGGCCGTCGGGAAGCCCAGCTCGCGGCCCCGCTGTTCTCCGTGGACGACGATGCCGCGCACCGACGGCTCGCGGCCGAGCAGGACGCCGGCCTCACGGACGTCACCCGCGTCCATCAGCTCGCGGATCCAGGTGGACGACGCTCGGCGGCCGCCACTCGGTCTCACGTCGTCGATCGACACGACCCGGAACCCGCGCGAGGCACCGAGGCCGCGCAGGGTGTCGACGGTGCCGCTGCCGCGCACGCCGAACCGGAAGTCGTCACCCACGAACACGACGCGGGCGTGCAGGGCCCCGACGAGGATGCGGTCGACGAACTCGTCGGGCGTCAGCGCCCGCAGCTCGGCGTCGAAGGTGAGCATGAGGGTCGCGGCGACCCCGGCCTCGTCGAGCAGCTCGCGCTTCTGACGGTTGCTGACGAGAGCCGTCGGCACGTCGTCGGGTCGCAGGACCGCCAAGGGGTGCCGGTCGAACGTGACCACGGTGGACACGAGACGCTCGTCGCGCGCCACCCCCTCGAGCATGTCGATCACGGCGCGGTGCCCGACGTGGACCCCGTCGAACTTGCCGATGGTGACGGCGCTCGGCCCGAAGTCGGGCGGCACGTCGCCGACCAGGTCGTAGAACTGCACGCGCGCTACCTCGTCGTGCCCGGGTCGCGAGGGACCCCACCGGCCCCCACGCCGTCGGCGCCCGCCCGGTCGACCCCCGAGGCGTCGACGGCCCGGGCCACGCGGCCCTGTCGGCGCAGCCACAGGATGCCGAGCACGGGCAGGACGAGCGGCACGAAGCCGTACCCGCGACCGAAGAACGACCACACGGTGTCGTGCGGGAAGAGTTCGGGGTCGAGCACGGTCACGAGACCGATGATCAGGACGCCGGCGAGCTCGAAGCTGATGGTCGCCCAGGCCACGGCGTACCACCCCTGGCCGCGACCGATGAGGGCCACGGTGGCGACGATGTAGACGACGGCCGACAACGCGCTCAGGGTGTAGGCCAGCGGGGCCTCGGAGAACTGGGTCGCGATCTGGAAGACCGACCGACCGGTGGCGGCGAGGGCGAGGAGGGCGTACACGGCGATGAGGACCCGGCCGAGGCCGACCGCGCGCGTTGACTTCTGAGTGACCATCTCGTCAAGGATAGGACTCCGACGCCTCCACCGCCGACCGGGTGGGTCAGAGGCCCTGGACGGTCCAGATCTGGAACATCCGGTAGACCATCACCGCGATCGCGAACGACGAGGTCGCCAGCACGAGGTTGCTCCAGCGCGTCCGGTCGACGAGGGCCCAGACCGTCGCGAGGGGCGGCAGGAGGATGGCCGAGACCAGGTAGATGTAGAACTCGACGAGGTTGCCCGTCGGTCCGTTGCCGACGAAGGGCGCGACGATCGCGACGACCAGCTGCACCAAGAGGAGCAGCAGCACGACGGCACCCGTGCCGACGGTGATGTCGTCGGGCTGACGCTTGGCGAAGCAGGCGACCACGCAGACGATGCCGGCCACCACGGCCACCACGACCTGCACCCAGGTGAACCACTCGATCATGCCTGCACCTCGTCGGTCGGGAAGTTCACGATGGGCTTGGCGGCCCCGCCCCGCACCGAGACCAGGCCGGCGAGGGCGCCCGTCGGGGTGACGGCGGCGACGGGCCCCGGGGTGTCGGCCAGCTCGACGGCCACGCGCTTGCCGTGCCCGAGGTCGACGGCCTCGGCAGCGGTCATCGACCACTCGGGGAAGAGGGTACGGGCGACGTCGACCGGAGGGAGCAGCGCCGGGGCGACGTCGATGCCCTCGAGGACGGAGGCGCGGGTCACGTCGAACGGCCCGACCCGCGTCCGACGCAGTGCGGTCAGGTGTCCCCCGACGCCGAGGTCGGCTCCGAGGTCGCGGGCGAGGGCCCGGACGTAGGTGCCGGACGAACACGAGACCCGCACGTCGAGGTCGCGCACGGGCACACCGTCGACGACGGCGTCGCGTCGCTCGAGCACGGTGAACTCGGAGATCGTCACGTCGCGGGCCGTCAACTCGACCTCGACCCCGGCACGGGCGAGGTCGTAGGCGCGACGGCCGTCGACCTTGATCGCGCTGACCGTGGTGGGCACCTGGCTGATCGGCCCGGTCAGTCGCGCGATGCCGGCGTCGACGGCGTCGTCGGTGACGTCTCCGGCCGCGGTCGTCGAGACGACCTCGCCGTCGCTGTCGTCGCTGGTGGTGGAGACGCCGAGGCGGATGGTGGCGTCGTAGCCCTTGTCGAGGCCGACCAGGAAGGTCAGGAGGCGCGTCGACGAGTTCAGGCCCAAGACCAGCAACCCCGTGGCCAGCGGGTCGAGCGTGCCGGCGTGGCCGACCTTGCGCGTGCCCGCGGCCTTCCGCACACGGGAGACCACGTCGTGGCTGGTGATGCCCTGCGGCTTGTCGACGAGGAGGAGACCGCTGTTCACCCGACGACGTTAGCGCAGCAGGACCGCGACCAAGCCGGGGACGCGCTCAGCACGCGTCGTCGAAACGTCGACGGGGGTGCTCGCGGTCGGAGTTGTCGACGACGGCCGAGGCCCTGGCCCGGGCGTCGAGTCGCGAGTCGTCGGCCGTGACCCACACCCGGTAGTGCCACAGCCCCGCGAGGCCGGGGCGGGCGAGGTCGGTGCCGTCGACGAGCAGCACCGCGTCGGCGGGGCCCGTGACCCAGGCGGACTCGACCGCACGGTCGGCGTCGGCGTCCCAGGCCCGGTCGACCCAGCCCGTGCTGCCGCCCATCCGGAACGGCTCGACGAGCACCCGTCGGAAGAGGCTCTCGTCGAGGACCGGAGCGGAGTCACGAGATGCCCCTGCGGGCCGTTTCTCGAAGCCGGCGAGCGAGGCACGGAACGCCGCTTGGCCCTGCTCGCGGAAGGCCTCGAGGAGGTCGTCGGCGAGACCGGCCGCACCCGCGCCTCCATCGCTGTCGATCGCGACGAGCACGCGTCCGCGCCCGTAGTTGTGCACGATCTCGGTGGCGAGTTCGCGCAGCGTGTCCTTCTTGGCAGGGGCCCATCGGGTGGTCATGAGGCCACCGTACGCCCGACGGCCGGGACCTCGCCGGGCACGCCCTCGACGAGCCGTAGGCTCGTACGGTGAGCATCTCCCCCGCCGTGGCCGCCTGGTTCCGCGAGAACGGTCGCGACCTCCCGTGGCGGCGTCCCGGCTTCACGGCCTGGGGCACGCTGGTCAGCGAGATCATGCTCCAGCAGACCCCCGTGGCCCGCGTCGTGCCACGACTCGAGCAGTGGCTCGACCGCTGGCCCACACCACGCGACCTGGCGGCGTCACCGGCCTCCGAGGCCGTGCGCGCCTGGGAACGCCTCGGCTACCCGCGTCGGGCCCTGGCCCTCCACGCCGCCGCCGTGGCCATCACCGAGCGACACCACGGGGTCGTGCCGGAGGACGTCCCCTCGCTCCTGGCACTGCCCGGCATCGGCGACTACACCGCACGGGCCGTCGCGGTCTTCGCCTACGGCCACCGGCACCCCGTCGTCGACACGAACGTCCGCCGGGTCCTGGCCCGTGCGGTCGAGGGACTCGCCGAACCGTGGGCGCCGAAGGCCTCGCGCGACCTCCCCCTGATGGAGTCGCAGCTGCCCGACGACCTCGAGGAGGCGCGGGTCACGAACGCGGGCGTCATGGAGTTGGGTGCCCTGGTCTGCACGGCGCGGTCACCGAAGTGCGACGTCTGCCCGCTGGTCGACCGATGCGCGTGGGTGCTGGCGGGTCGTCCTGCGCACACCGGGCCGCGCCTCCGGACCCAGGCCCGCTTCGAGGGATCGGACCGCCAGGTGCGCGGATTGATCCTGGCCGAGCTGCGGGCCAGCGACGTCCCCGTCACGGCGGCCGAGATCGCGACCGTCTGGCCGGACGACGTGCAACGCGCGAGAGCCCTCGCCGGGCTGCTCCGTGACGGTCTGGCCACGGGGTCGCCCGACGAGGGCTATCGCCTGCCCGACTGAGGCGGGGGCGTCCTGACGGGTGCTCTGGCTAGCGGGTCGAGCCGTCGGGCTCGGTCGACTCGCCTGCGGCGGGTGCCTCGAGCTCGTCGTCCATCGCCAGGTCGTCGTCGAGTTCGTCGTCCGCGTCGAGGTCGTCGTCCGCGTCGAGGTCGCGGGGCTTGACGTACGGGTCGGCGTCGCCGGCGTACTCGGCCGACGAGGCCATGGTCTGGCTCTCGTGGTCGCGCTGGCGAGCTTCTTGCAGCAGACGGTCGATCGAGGCCGCGTTCTCGGGGAGTGCGTCGAGGATGAACTCGAGGCTCGGGGTGAGCCGCGCGGTGATGTTCTTGCCCACCTCGCTGCGCAACATGCCGGTCGCCGACTTGAGGGCGGCACCCGTGTCGCGCCGTTCCTCGTCGGTGCCGTAGACCGTGTAGAAGACCGAGGCGTGCTGCAGGTCTCCCGTCACCTTGACGTCGGTGATCGTCACGAACCCGAGTCGAGGGTCCTTGATGCCGCGTTCGAGACGCCGCGCGATGATCTCGTGGATGCGGTCGGCCATCTTGCGGGCGCGTTGCGCGTCAACCATTGTTCACTCCTGTTCGTGCTGCTCGCCGCCGTGGCGAGAGGGGTGAGGCCCCGCCCCGACCGTAGTCGGAGCGGGGCCTCGTGTACTGCGACGACGCCGGGTCAGCCCCGGGGCTTCTCGACCATCTCGATGGTCTCGATCTCGTCGCCGATCTGGATGTCGTTGAACTTGCCGAGACCGATACCGGCCTCGAAGTCCGTCCGCACCTCGGTGACGTCGTCCTTGAAGCGACGCAGCGAGTCGATCGCCAGGTTGTCGCCGACGACGACGCCCTCGCGGATCACGCGGGCACGAGCGTTGCGGGTGATCGTTCCCGAGCGCACGATGACACCGGCGATGTTGCCGACCTTCGACGAGCGGAAGATCTCGCGGATCTCGGCGACACCGGACTGCTTCTCCTCGAACTCGGGCTTGAGCATGCCCTTGAGCGAGTTCTCGATGTCCTCGAGGGCCGCGTAGATGACCGAGTAGAACCGGACGTCGACACCCTCGCGAGCAGCGCGCTCACGAGCCTTCGTGTCGGGACGGACGTTGAACCCGATGATGACCGCGTTGTCGACCGTGGCGAGGTTGACGTCGCTCTCGGTGACGGCACCCACACCGCGGTGGATGATGCGCAGCTGCACGCTGTCGTCCACCTCGATCTTGAGCAACGATTCTTCCAGCGCCTCGACGGCACCGGACACGTCACCCTTGATGATGATGTTGAGGGCTTCGACCTTGCCCTCTTCGAGAGCACGGGTGAAGTCCTCGAGCGAGATGCGCTTGCGGGCCTTGGCCAGCGAGGCGTTGCGCTCGACGGCTTCGCGCTTCTCGGCGATCTGACGGGCGGTGCGGTCCTCCTCGGTGACGAGGAAGGTGTCACCGGCCCGGGGAACGCTCGACAGACCCTGGACCAGCACGGGCCGGCTCGGGTAGGCCTCGTCGACCGAGTCGCCGTTCTCGTCGACCATGGCGCGGACGCGGCCGTAGGCCGTACCGGCGACGATGGCGTCACCGACGCGCAGCGTGCCCGACTGGATCAGGACCGTCGCGACGGCACCGCGACCCTTGTCGAGACGGGCCTCGATGGCGACGCCGCGGGCGTCCTTGTCGGGGTTGGCGCGCAGGTCGAGACCGGCGTCGGCCGTGAGCAGGACGGCCTCGAGGAGGGCGTCGATGTTCTTGTTGTCACGGGCCGACACGTCGACGAACATGACGTCTCCGCCGTACTCCTCGGCGACGAGGCCGTATTCGGTGAGCTGCTGACGCACCTTCGCCGGGTTCGCGCCCTCTTTGTCGATCTTGTTGACCGCGACGACGATCGGCACGCCGGCCGCCTGGGCGTGGTTCAACGCCTCGACGGTCTGCGGCATGATGCCGTCGTCCGCCGCGACCACGAGGATCGCGATGTCGGTCACCTGGGCACCACGGGCACGCATGGCGGTGAACGCCTCGTGACCGGGGGTGTCGATGAAGGTGATGGCGCGCTCGACGCCCTCGTGCGGAGCCCACACCTGGTAGGCGCCGATGTGCTGCGTGATGCCACCGGCCTCGCCGGCGACCACGTTGGCGTTGCGGATCGCGTCGAGCAGACGGGTCTTTCCGTGGTCGACGTGGCCCATGACCGTGACGACCGGGGGGCGGATCTGCAGGACGGACTCGTCCTCGTCCTCGAGCTCTTGCTCGAGGTCGATGTCGAAGCCCTCGAGGAGCTCTTTGTCTTCGTCCTCGGGCGAGACGACCTGGATGTTGTAGCCCAGCTCTTCGCCGAGAACCTGGAAGGTGGCCTCGTCGAGCGACTCGGTCGCCGTCGCCATCTCACCGAGGTGGAACAGGACGGTCACCAGGTTGCCGGGGCTCGCGTCGATCTTGTCGGCGAAGTCGCTGATGGACGCACCACGACGCAGACGGACGATCGTGTTGCCGTCGCCGCGGGGGACGCTGACGCCACCCAGCGACGGGGCCGACCGCATCTCGAACTCGGCCCTCTTCGTCCGCTTCGACTTGCGTGCCTTGCTCTTGCCGCCACCACGACCGAACGCACCGGCGGTTCCGCCACCGGGGCCGCGGCCTCGACCGCCACCACCGGAGGGACGGGGTCCGCTGAAGCCGGGACGGAAGCCGCCGGCCGCGCCGGGGGCACCGGCGCCGGGACGCTGGAAGCCACCGCCGGCACCACCGGGACGACCCGCGCCGCCACCGGCGGGACGCTGACCGAAGCCATTGGGACGGGGGCCGGCACCGACGCCGGGACGCGGAGCGCCCGGACGAGGAGCACCGGGACGGGGAGCCTGCGGGCGCGGGCCCGCGGCGCCGCCGGGACGGGGCATGCTGCTGGCCGCAC
>NZ_JACYNS010000096.1:0-9657 GCF_014839405.1 Frigoribacterium sp. CFBP 13605
GGCCGCGGTCGGTCCTGTCGTCGGCGGCCCGCGCACGGGTCGTCCCGACCGCGACGAGCGCGGCGGCGACGACGGCGAGCCCGAGGCCCGCGACCGTCAGGGCGTCCTGGAACGTGGCCAGACGTGCGGCCGTCCAGGTGGTCGAGGTGATGCTGCCGCCGACGAGCACGGCGACGACCGTCCCGGCCGCGGTGACGGCGGCACCACTCGCGAGCTCGCTCGACGTGTCGACCAGGGCGGCACCGACCGAGGTGCGGTCGGCGGGCAGGCCGGTGAGCACCGAGGCGCCCGCGACGACCCCGACCACGCGCATCCCCGCCGCGACCAGCACGAGCGCGACGAGCACCCACACGTACCCGTGGCGACCCAGGGCGCCGAAGACCGCGAGGCCCGCGACGACCGACGCCGCGCTGATCCACGCCGCCCGGGCCAGACCGACCCGCCGGACGAACGGCCCGACGAGGCGCCCGCCGGCGAGCAGCACGACGACCTGCGGAAGCGTCCCCACGGCGGCCAGGGCCGGCGGCCAGCCCCAGGCGAACTGCAGCTGGAGCGTCACCAGGTACGAGAGCCCGGCGACGGCGAGGCCCGACGCCGCCTTGAACGCGAGGCCGCTCGACACCAACGGACGGGCGAGCAGCGAGAGGTCGACCACCGGGTGCCGGGCGGACCGCTCCCGGGCCACGAACCCGACGGCGCCGACGACGGTCACGGCGACGCCGAGCCACCCCCACCCGGAGGTGTCACCCGACTCCACGAGGACGGTCGGCGTCACGAGGGCGGTGGACACGGTCGCCGTGCCGAGCAGCGCTCCGGCGACGTCGACCGGGACGCGTCGGAGCCCCGCGGGGTCGTCCCGGGCGACACCGAGCCCGATGCCGACCAGGGCCAGCACGGCGATGGGAGCGTCGGCGAGCAGCAGCACCTGCCACGGGGCGACGGCCAGCACGAAGCCGCCGACCGTCGGTCCGACGGCGAGGCCGACGAGCCCCGCGGTCGAGATGACGGTCAGCGCGCGGACGCGCAGGCCCTCGTCGTCGAAGAGGCGGAACGCCAGCGCCATCGACCCCGGTGTGGTCATCGCGGCCGCGACCCCCATGAGCACGCGGACGGCGACGAGTTCCCCGGTCGTCGTGACCGCCGCGGTGGCGAGGCTCGCCGCGGCCAGCAGGACGAGTCCCGTCATCATCACGCGGCGGCGGCCGACGCGGTCGGCGACGGCGCCGAACAGCAGCATGAGCCCGCCGAAGGCGACCGAGTAGGCGGCGGACACCCACTGCAGCCCCGTCGTCGAGGCGTCCAGCTCGCGGCCGATCGTCGGCAGCGCGACGTTCAGCACCGAGTTGTCGAGCATCTCGAACAGGAACACCGCGGACAACCCGGCGAGGGCGATCCAGGCGTCCGAGAGGCGAGGAGGCGCGTCGCCGGTGCGGAGGCCGGCGCGGCGGATGAGGTGGGGGCTGGGCGACACGAGGGCGCACTCCTTCGAGGGAAGAAGTGGCGGATCGTCCGATGCCGCGTGCGGGTGCGTCGCGGATCGCGACGCCTTTTACCTCAGTGAAGGAGACGATACACGGACCGCCGGCGATGACGGAACCCGCGCCTCCGACCGCTCAGCGCGCCAGGGTGTCCTTCGGGTGCTCGCCGAAGCGGGCCAGGTACGCGGCCGAGAACCGGCCCATGTTCCCGAAGCCCCAGCGGCCGGCGACCTCCGAGACGAGGGTCGTCCCCGGGTCGCCCGCGACGAGGTCCTGGCGCACCCGGTCGAGGCGGACGTGTCTCAGGTACTTCGACGGACTGGAGCCCAGGTGCTCGTTCATCAGTTGCTGCAGGGTCCGGGTGTGCATGCCGGCGGCCGTGGCGATGTCCGCCGACGAGATCGCCTGATCGGCGTAGGCGTGGACGTACTCGGCGGCGAGTCGCAGGCGTTTCGTCCGCTCGGTGCGCAGGGAGTCGGGGACGTCGACCGCTCGCCACGGGAACACGTCCAGCAGCGTTCTGACGATCGCCGTCTGGGCGCTGTGGCGGGCGAGGGGAGGGGTCCGCGGGTCGACGATCGTCGGGGTGGCGGCGCCGAGGGTGCGCTGCCAGGCGGCGAGGGCGACGTCGCTCGGCACGGCGGCGTAGTCGAAGACGATCCGTTGCGCCGGCCCGGCGTGGCGTTCGGTGGCGACCTCCTCGAAGAAGGCGCCGTCGATGTGGACGATGCCGTGCCGGTGGGGTGTCATCACGAACGAGAACGACGTCTCGGTCGGGGTCAGGAACGGCCGGGTGCCCACGCTGGTGAGTTGCCCGGTGGGGTGGTCGATGGTCACGGAGCCCTGCTGGAACCACGACACGACGTAGTCCCGCGACCACGGGATCGTGCCCTGCAGGTGACCGGTGAAGGTGCCGGTCTGCAGGGCCAGACGGGCGTCGCCGGCGGAGGCGAAGCGGAACGCGAACGGCTCCGAGTCGACGCGGGCGCGGAAGTCCCGGCCGGCGAGGACCGTCTGCAGACTGTCGCGCGCCTCCTCGACGTCGTCGCTCGACCAGGCGTCCCGGCGGAAGTCGTCGGGTGCGCGCTCGTCCGGTGCGCGCTCGTCGGGCGCCGGTCCGGTCGCGGGCATGTAGGTGCTGGGCACGGTGATCTCCTGGTCCTCCTCTCCGGGTCGCACGCTGGTGGGACGTGGCCTCAGCAATGGGGACGAGGGTCGAGCAGGTTTCGTCACGAATCGCCGACGGGAGGTCTGACGGACACGATGCCGCATCCGCCGGCGGCTGTCCCTACCCCAGAAGACGTGCCCCGCCCCGAGGGGGATGCCCCGCCGCGGGTCGGGAGGGCGCCCGCGGGTCGGCAGGGCGCCTGCGGGTCGACGGGGTGCCGCGGCCGCGGCTCAGACGTCGCGGGCGAAGCAGACCGACTCGGCCGACCCGGCGTACGAGCCGAAGAGCGGGATGCTCTCGTAGCCCTCGCGTTCGTAGAAGCGGATGGCGTCCGGCTGGAGGATGCCCGTCTCGAGCACGATCCGGCGGGAGCCCAGGTCGCGTGCGGCGTCCTCGAGGGCTCGGAGGACGGCGGTCGCGACCCCCGATCCCCGCGCCTCGGGCGAGACGTACATGCGTTTGACCTCGACCGTGGCCGGGCCGACCACCGTGTCGGCGAGAGGGCGCAGGCCACCGCAGGCGATCGGCCGGCCGTCGTCCGCGCGGGCGACGAGGAACACCGGGACGTCGGCCGCCGACGGCGGCGTGCCCGGCTCGTGGTCGTCGCTGCCGTACCGGGCGTCGAGTTCGACCCGCTGTGCGCGGCGGAGGCCGTCGGCGTCGGGGTGGTCGAAGGGGGTCCGGGTGATCGTCCAGCGCATGGGTCGTCCTTTCGTGACAACCGTTACGGTAACATGCGTTACGATCACGGGATGAGCAGGACGCGTGACGTGGACGACACCCGGAGGCGTCTCTCGGACGCCGTGTTCACGACCCTCGCCGAGCGCGGGCCGACGGGGCTCACCCTCCGCGCGGTCGCCGAACGGGCGGGCTGCACCACGGGCCTCGTCCTGCACACCTTCCGGGACAAGCAGGCCCTGCTGCTCCACGCCCGGGACGTGCTCCACGAGCGCACCCGCGAGCGCTCGGACGCGCTCGAGGGCGATGCCGGCGACGCGGTGGCCGCCGTACGCGCCGTCGTCCTGGGCACCCTGCCGACCGACGACGAGCGTCTCGCCGAGGCCCGCGTGTGGGTCGGCTTCCTGGCCGCGGCGCTCGACGATCCCGTCCTGGCCGAGCGGCACGCCCTCGCCAGCCGCGCCTTCGCCGACCGTCTGACGCGACTGCTCGGGGTCGGTGATCCCGGGGGCCACGACGAGGCGGGCACCCGGGCGGCGGCCCTCGTCGCGGCGGTGGAGGGGGTCTCGAGCCTGGCGACCGGCGACCCCGGCCGCTGGACCGCGGCGCGCCAGGTGCAGGCTCTCGAGGTCGTCCTCGCCGCCGCCCTGCGGACCAGCGCCCCGCGGTAGTCGATCAGCCGCACCGGTGGTCGATCAGCCCCGCCGGTAGCGGCTGCCGTCGCAGGTGTGGACGGCCGAATCATCGAAGAGCAGCCGCAGGTCGTAGGCGGCGCAGTCGGCGAACGTGCCGATGCTGATGAACGAGGAGGAGCGGTGCAGTTCGCCTTTGGACGGGCCGTCGGAGCCGATGCCGGCCCGGTGGACCATCCACTCGACGTCACGGGCGTCCTGGTCGAGGTAGCGCATGACGGCCTCGTTGTCCTCGTGCTGGCCGATGTACGCGCGGGCGATCGTGCTGCGGACGATCCGCAGCACCGGTGCGAGGGGCTTGCCCGGTGCCGCGCTCAGGCCCCCGGCCTGGTACAGGAGTCGCCGCGTGCCGCTGCGGCGCATGGCGGGGACGAGCGCTCGGACGAAGGTCGCGTTCACCTGCCGCTCGCGTTGGGCGGCCGCGTCCCCGACCATCATCACGACGGCGTCGACGCCGCCGAGCAGGGCGTCGAGGTCGAGGTCGTCGTCGAGGGAGCCCTGGACGACCTCGAGGTCGTCGTGCTCGATCGCGAGCTTGCCGGGCGTCCGCGCGAGAGCGCGGAGTCGGTGCCCGGCGTCGAGTGCCAGTCGCGTGAAGTGCTGCCCGGTCTGCCCCGTGGCGCCGAGCACGAGGAGGGTGCGTGGAGTCGTCATGGCCTCAATCTAGGCGGTGTCTAGTATCTAGTCAATGACTAGTCGGGGATTAGGATCGAGGCATGACGCAGCGGCCCTTCCACCACGGGAACCTCCGCGCGGTGCTGCTGGACGAGGCGATCGAGGTCGTGCGCGAGTCCGGTGTCGACGGCCTCTCGCTCCGCGACCTCGCCCGTCGGGCCGGGGTCAGTCACGGTGCCCCCCGGAGCCACTTCGTCGATCGGCAGGCGCTGCTCGACGCGCTCGCCGGAGCCGGGTTCGAGCGGCTCACCACCGCGGTCCGACGCGCGCTCGACGGCGAGGGAGGTCGGACGGAACGCCTCCATCGCGTCGCCCGGGCCTACGTCGACTTCGCCGTCGACGATGCCGCGCTGATGGAGCTCATGTTCCAGACCAAGGTGACGACGAAGCCCGAGGCCGTGCACGAGGCGGCGGGCACCCTCTTCGCCGTCCTCGACGGAGCCCTGGGGCCGACGGAGTCCGAGGCGTCCGGTGACGAGTCGCGCGACCACTTCAAGATGCTCTTCGCGGCGACGATGCAGGGGATCGCCTCGCTGGTCGCCTCCGGCCGCATCGAGCGCCCCCTCGGGGACCGCCTGGTGGGCACGGCCATGGACACGATGCTCGACTCCGACCTCGGACGGCGCGTGGTCACGACCCGCTGATCGGCGGGGGCGTCGGTGGCGGCGTCCTCCCCTCGGGCGGTGCCCGGCGGGAGGCCCCGTCTACGCTCGGCGGCATGCTGTCGTTGACCCGCGTGCGGGAGTCGTTCTGGTTCCTGCCCGCCGTGTTCGGGCTCGTCGCCGTCGTCCTCGCCGAGGTGCTGGTGACGGTCGACCGGTCCCTGCCGACGACGGTGACCGAGGGGCTGCCGCTGCTGGGTGCCCTCAGCGCCTCCGGGGGACGGTCGTTGCTCTCGGGCATCGGGACGTCGATGCTGACCGTGGCCGGGACGTCGTTCTCGATCACGATCTCGGTGCTCGCCACGACGTCCTCGACCTACGGCCCGCGACTCGTCCGCAACTTCATGGCCGACCGTGCTAACCAGTTCGTGCTGGCGACCTTCACCTCGACCTTCCTCTACTGCATCGTCGTGATGCGCACCGTCCACACCGAGGTCGACGACACCAGCGCGTTCGTCCCGGTGATCGCCGTCCACGTCGCGGTCCTGCTCAGCGTGTTCGACGTCGGGGTGCTGGTCTTCTTCATCCACCACATCGCCGGTTCGGTGCAGATCACCTCGCTGCAGGCGCGCGTGCTCGACGACCTCCGGGCCGTGACCGACGTCGTCTACCCCACGAGCCCCGCCGACGACGTCAGCCAGGAGGCGCGGGCCCGGTCCTCGGCGGACGATCCGCTCCCGGCCGACGCGGCCGTCGTCCGTGCCGACGCCGACGGCTACGTGCAGACCGTCGCGTTCGAGGCGCTCCGACGCGTCGCCGTGCGTGAAGGCCTCGTCGTGGAGGTCGTCGCGATGCCCGGCCGGTACGTGATCGTGGGGGACCCGCTCGCGGTGACCAGCGCCTCCCCGGGGTCCGACACGGTCCGTGAACTGCGACGGGCGACCACCCTGGGGCCCGCCCGGACGCCTCACCAGGACGTCGGGTTCGCCCTGCAGCAACTCGTCGAGATCGCCGTGCGCGGTCTCGCCTCGGGGAGCAACGACCCGTACACCGCGGTGAGCGCGCTCGACATGTCGGCCGGAGTGCTCGTCCCGCTCTGGCGTCGGGGCGAGCCCGTCACGGCGCTGCTGGACGACCGGGGTGCGCCCGTCGTCCTCGTCACGTGGCCGTCCGTGGAGGCGCTCGTCGACTCGCTGTTCCACACCGTCCGCACCTACGCCCCCGACCAACCGGCCGTGCTGGCGGCCGCGCTGCGCCTCGTCGAGCGGCTCGACGAGGTGGCCCCGTCGGCCCGCGCCGGTCGACTGGTCGATCACGGGACCGCCCTCCGGGACGCCCTCGCCGGCTGAGGCTCCCGCCGCCGACGACCGCCTGCGCCTGCGTGCCGCGGGCGTGGCTCGGCAGTGCGGACGTGCACGTCGCGTCGTGACCGTGCCGTGCGCTCGGGTCGTCACGCACTCGTGTCGGCAACTCCGGGCTGGTGCCGCAGCGCCGAATCCCGGGCCCCGAGTCCCGGGGCTCGCGCAGCTCGGTGCGACACCAGGCAGGAATTGCCCGCACCGCGAGGCGACGCGCAGGGCGGGTTGAGCGGGGCGCCGGGGTGCCAGGGTGGCGGCGGGGCGTGCCGGGGGTGCGGGCGGGCTCGGCTCCGGTCGGGACCGCGCGTCACCACGATTCCCGTCGGCAACTCCGGGATGGTGCCGCAGCGCGAGTCCCCGGGCCCGGAGGCTCGGGGCCGCCGCGGAACGACGCAGCACGAGGCAGGAGTTGCCGACCACGCGGCGGGGCGGGCGGTGGGGCGGCCGTCCCGGCGCGGAGCGCGGTGTCGGTGGTCTGACGTAGCGTCCTCGGTGGGAGGCGTGATGAGAGACCACCGGCAGTCGTCCGTGCGAACCGGCGTACGCCTCCTCGGCGACCCCCGTGTCGGGTGCGAGGGCACACGGTGACCGCCGTCATCGGCCCCGTCGGGGGCGACGAACGTCCCGACCACCTGTTGCCGCAGCAGGCCGCCGAAGCCGTCCACGCCGGTTTCCCCTCTCCGGCGCAGGGCTACTACAACGGGCCGGTCGACCTCAACCGGCACCTGATGCGCGACCCCACCGCGACGTTCCTGGTGCGGGTCAGCGGCGACAGCATGACCGGCGCCGGCATCTTCGACGGTGACGAGCTCGTCGTCGACCGGGGGCTCGACGCCCACGACGGCCACGTGGTCGTCGCGGTCGTCAACGCCGAGCTCACCGTCAAGCGCCTCTCGTACCGGCAGGGGCGGATGGTGCTCAGCCCCGAGAACCCGGCCTACCCCGAGATCGTGCTGTCCGAGCTCGACGAGGCGACGATCTGGGGCGTCGTGACGAGGTGCCTGCACCGTGTCTGAGTCCGCTACGACATCCCGGTCGACCGCGTCCGAGCGCAGCGTCGCCATCGTCGACGCCAACAACTTCTACGTGTCGTGCGAGCGCGTGTTCAACCCGGCCCTCGAAGGGCGGCCGGTGGTCGTGCTGTCGAACAACGACGGCTGCGTCATCGCCCGTTCCCAAGAGGCGAAGGCGCTGAACGTCGACATGGCGGCACCGTGGCACAGCATCGCCCCGATCGCGGCGATGCAGGGCGTGGTCGCGGTGTCGAGCAACTACGAGCTCTACGGCGACATGTCGGCGCGGTCGGCCGAGATCCTGAGTCGGTACACCAGCGACCAAGAGGTGTACTCGATCGACGAGTCGTTCATCGAGCTGACCGGTTCGCTCGACGACACGATCGCCCAGGCCCGCGAGATCCGCCGCGCCCTGCGCAAGCTCATCGGGCTGCCCGTCAGCATCGGCATCGCGCCGACCAAGACCCTGGCCAAACTCGCCAACCGGGGTTCGAAACAGAACGCCGCCCTCGCCGGCGTCTGCCACCTGGGCAGCTACGCCCCCGAGCAGCAGACGGCCATCCTCGCGAGCGTCGACGTCGGCGACGTCTGGGGCATCGGTCGCCGCACCGCGAAGAAGCTCGCGCCGCTCGGCATCCACACCGCGGCCGACCTCCGCGACGCCGACGCGGCCCGCATCCGCACGCGCTTCGGCGTCGTGCAGGCCCGGGTGGTCCACGAACTACGCGGGGTCGACTGCCTGCCGATCGAGCAGGTGCAGCCCGACCGCGAGCAGATCTACCACTCGCGGTCGTTCGCGGTGCCCATCACGACGGTCACCGAGCTCGAAGAGGTCCTGTCGGTCTACACGCAGCGGGCCGCGGCCCGGTTGCGCGGGCAGGGGTCGTTGACGCGCATGATGCGCTGCTTCACCGCGACCTCGCCGTTCTCCGACAGCGCCGCCCACACGAACCACTCGGTGTCGGTGGCGTTCCCCGAGCCCACCGACGACGCCGCCCTGCTGTACCGCTCGGCCATCGCCGCCCTCGGGCCGCAGCTCGAACCCGGCAAGCGCTACGTCCGGGCGGGCGTCACCCTGATGGAGCTCACCCCGCGCGACGAACATGCGAGCCTCGACGTCTTCGGCGAGGCCGACGCGGCACCGCCCGCCTACGGCGCCGTCATCGACCGCATCGCCGGCAAGTTCGGCGAGGACACCCTCGGGCTCGGCATCGCGGGTCTCCGGCACCGCCGCGGGTGGTCGATGAAGCGCGACATGGTGTCGCCCCGCGCCACCACCCACTGGGACGAGTTGGCGACCGTCAGGGCTCGGTGACGATCCGTGGGCGCATCTCGTCGGTCGTCAGTCGGCGGACGCCCGGCGTCGAGACGGCCGCGAGGGTCGCCGCCACGATGATCGCGGCGCAGACGAGCAGCGTCGGTCGCGTGCCGACGTACTGCGCCACCGGCCCCGCGAACACCTCGCCGAGCGGCACGGCCACGAACGAGCCGACCATGTCGTACGAGTAGACCCGGGCCAGGGAGGCGCGGGGCACGTGGCTCTGCAACGACTGGTCCCACGAGATGGCGAAGATCTCGAGTGCGACGCCACCCAACAGGAAGGCCACCACCAGCGCGGGCACCACCGGAGCCAGTCCGAGCGTCGCCACCGGCACCGCCGTGACGGCCATCAGCCCCACGCCCACGGCGAGGCCGTGCCGGGGCCGCCAGCGCAGGGCGACGACGGCTCCGAGGCCGAGGCCGACCGTCTGGGCCGCGACGACCAGCCCCCAGGCCGCCCGCCCGAACGACCCATCCGCCACGACGGGGCCCAGCACCGTCGTCGCCCCCACGAACGCGGCGTTCAGCACCGCGAACTGCGCCACCACGATCCAGACCCACGAGCGCCGGGTGAACTCCTGCCACCCCTCGCGCAGATCGGCGATCACCGACGGGCCCGAGCCCGGGCCCGAGCCAGCGCCCGCCCCCGAGCCCGCCCCCGCGCCCGCGCCCG
>NZ_JACYNS010000097.1:0-9549 GCF_014839405.1 Frigoribacterium sp. CFBP 13605
CGCGGTCGCGGGGGCGCCCGACAGCAGGCCGGCTCCCAGGGCCGCCGTGGCGAGGGCGGCGCCGACGGCGAGACCGCGCCGGCCCCTCCGGTCGACGGGGGGCCGGGGTGTGGTGGTGGGTCGTGTCATCGCGTCGTCCTCCTTGACGATCGGTGGGGCGGGGTGCTGCGGGTGCGGTACGGGGTTCGGGACGGTGGGGCGCAGGAGGCGCGGTGCCGGTCTCGACGCCGGCACCGCGCCTCCTGCGGTCGCCTCGCGTCGCGGCTCAGCCGCGCGGGCGGCTCACGACGCGGACCGCACCGGCGGGGACGCTCACGCGGCCGTCGACGGCGGCGCCGGTGATCAGCTCGGTGCCCTGACCGACCACGACGTCGGTCGCGGTCTCGGCGTGGTTGACCAGGAAGGTGAAGTCGACGTCGTCCCCGTGGCGCACGACGACCTCCAGCCCCTCGGGGTGGTCCACCGGCAGCGGCACCCCGGCGTCGTCGAGCACCGACCGGACGAGACCCTCGAGATCGGCCCCGGTCGTGCGCGTCGAGACGTACCAGGCCGAGCCCTCGCCGTGGGCGTGGCGGGTGACCGCCGGACCTCCCGCCGCCGGGCCGTCGACGTAGCTCGCGACCGCCACGGCGCCCTCGAGCACGATGTCGTCGGACCAGCCCGTGCCCGTCGTGCCGTCGTCGAGGGTGACGACCTGGTCGGCGTACAGGGGCAGGAACTCGGGCACCGAGAGGCCGAGCACCTCGCGCAGGGCGCCGGGTGCACCACCGGCGTGGACGGTGTCGTTCTCGTCGACGACGCCCGAGAAGTACGACGCGACGAAGGTGCCGCCCTCGCGGACGAACGCGCCGAGGCCGTCGGTCGTCCGCCGGTCGGCCAGGTACAGCGAGGGCGCGAGCACGAGGTCGTAGCCCGACAGGTCGTCGTGCGGGTGGCGGAAGTCCACCGTCACGCCGAGCTGCCACAGGGCGGAGTACCAGGCGACGACGCGCTCGCGGTGCTGGAGTTCGACCGACGGCCGCCATTCGAGGTCGTGGGCCCAGAAGGACTCGACGTCCCAGAGGATCGCGACCCGCGCCTCCACCCGGCTGCCGCGGACGGCCGAGAGCCGACCCAGGTCGGCGCCGAAGTCGACGACCTCGCGCCAGGTGCGGGTCGAGGTGCCGGCGTGCGGCAGCATCGCGGAGTGGAACTTCTCGGCGCCGTACCGCGACGCCCGGAACTGGAAGAACAGGATCGCGTCGGCGCCCCGGGCCAGGTGGCTCGCGGCGTTCCGGGCGAGCTCGCCGGGGCGCTTGGCGATGTTGCGTGGTTGCCAGTTGACGGCCGAGGTCGAGTGCTCCATCAGCATCCACGGGGCACCGCCGGCGAGCGAACGGGTGAGGTCGGCGTCCATGGCGAGCAGCACGTGGTTGTCGCGGCGCTCGGCCACGAGGTAGTGGTCGTTCGCGACGACGTCGACCTCGCGGGCCCACCTCCAGTAGTCGATGGAGGGGCAGTTGGTGGCCATGAAGTTCGTGGTGACCGGGAGGTGCGGCGCGTGTCGTTTGATCGCGTCGCGTTCGGCGGTGAAGCAAGCCAGCAGGGCGTCGGAGGTGAAGCGGGCGAAGTCGAGGCGCGAGGTCTGGTTCACGACCGTGGCCGAGGTGCGCGGGGCGTCGATCTCGTCCCACTCGCCGTAGGTCTGGCCCCAGAAGCGGGTGCCCCAGGCCTCGTTGAGCGCGTCGAGGGTGACGTACTTCTCCTCGAGCCAGGTGCGGAAGGCGAGCACCGAGTGGGGGCCGTAGTCCTCGCTGATCGGGGCGCCGTACTCGTTGTGGACGTGCCAGAGCATGACCGCGGGGTGGTTCGCGTAGCGCTCGGCCAGCCGCTCGGTGATCGCGAGGGCCGCCCGGCGGTAGTCGGGGCTGCTCGGGCTGACCATGCCGCGGGAGCCGCGACCCAGGGTGACGCCGTCCCGCGTGACCGGGTGGGAGTCGGGGTAGGCCTTCCAGAACCAGGCCGGCGGGACGGTCGTCGGGGTGGCGAGGTCGACGTCGATGTCGGCGTCGTGCAGCAGGCCCAGGATGTCGTCGAGGAAACCGAAGTCGTACTCGCCCTCGCGGGGTTCGAGCAGGGCCCACGAGAAGATGCCGACGCTGACCAGGTTGACGCCCGCCTGCTTCATCAGGGCGATGTCCTCGAGCCAGACCTCGCGCGGCCACTGTTCGGGGTTGTAGTCGCCGCCGTAGCGCAGGTCGGCTCGGCCGGGCAGCCAGGTCGTGGTGGCCTGGGGCGTGGGTCGGGCGTCGAGCTCGAGTGACATGCGGTGATCTCCTTTGACTGTGTGCGCTCCCAGTTGTAACACACCGGTATCGAGCGGCGAAAGGGCCCGTAACGGTGTTGACAAGCGAAAACCGGTGTGCATAACTGTAACCGCTCACAGGCACAGCGACGTGGTTCTCCGAAGCACGCGCTGTCCCGCCCCCACCACAGCTCTTGCTTTCCTCAAGGAGGACGAATGCGCAGCTCATTCCGCCGTCTCGGTGTCGCCACGGTCGCGACCGCCGCCCTACTGCTCACCGCCGGGTGCTCCGGCGCCGGGGGAGGCGCGGCCGACGACGGTCCCGTCGAGCTCAGCTACTGGGCCTGGGCCCCGAACCTCGACAAGGTCGTCGACCTCTGGAACCAGGACAACCCCGACATCCAGGTCACCGTCAACAAACAGGACGGCGGAGACCCGGCCATCACCAAGCTGCTCACCGCCATCAAGGCCGGGAGCGGCGCACCGGACCTGATCCAGGCCGAGTACCAGAAGATCCCGACGCTCGTGTCCTCGGACGCGCTCGCCGACATCTCCGACCAGGGTGCCGCCGACCTCGAAGGCGACTTCTCGGAGGGCACCTGGTCGTCGGTGACCCTCGGCGGTGACGGCGTCTACGCCATCCCGCAGGACTCCGGCCCGATGATGGCGTACTACCGCACCGACGTCCTCGACCAGTACGGCCTGAGCGTCCCGACCACGTGGGACGAGTACGCCGACGTCGCCACCAAGCTCCACGCCGCGGACCCGACGAAGTACCTCGGCACCTTCTCGGCCAACGACGCCGGCTGGTTCGCCGGCCTCACGCAGCAGGCCGGGGCCTCGTGGTGGTCGATCGACGGCGACAGCTGGGGCGTCGACATCGAGGGCGGCCCGACGGAGAAGGTCGCCTCGTACTGGGGCGGGCTCGTCGAGAGCGGAGCGATCGACAACAAGCCGATGTACACGCCCGAGTGGAACGCCGGTCTGAACGACGGCAGCCAGGTCGGCTGGATCAGCTCGGTCTGGGCGCCGGGCGTGCTGGGCGGCAACGCCCCCGACACCGCCGGCAAGTGGACCGCGGCCCCGATGCCGCAGTGGGACGCCTCGAAGCCGGCGGACGGCAACTGGGGCGGCTCGACCACGGCCGTGACGACCCAGTCCGAGCACAAGGAGGCGGCGGTCGAGTTCGCGACGTGGCTCAACACCGACCCCACGGCCGTGGCGGCGCTCGCCGACATCGCCGGCGTCTACCCGGCGGCCACCGACGCGGCGTCGGACGCGCTGACCACCAGCCCCGAGTTCTTCAGCCAGCAGGACGACTTCTACGACATCGCCGCCGAGGCGTCCGAGTCGGTGCAGCCGTTCACCTACGGCCCGAACGTCAACGTGGCCTTCAGCGCCTACAACGACGAGTTCGCCAAGGCGGCCGACGCCAAGACGCAGGCGGCCTTCGAGGACGCGGTCGCGGCCATGCAGAAGATCACCGTCGACGACCTGACCAAGAGCGGCTTCTCGGTCAAGTAGCGACATCGGGCGGGGCGGCCGGGGTCGCCCCGCCCGCCCCGTCACCCCTCCGTCACACCCGTCTCGACCCAAGGACACGGCATGGCCGACACCCTCACCCCCCTCAGCCCGCGAACCCACGGGGCCGGCCCTCCGCCGTCGTCGGCCGGCCGCGAGGCGCCCCGCCCGGCGACCCGCAAGGGCAACGGCAGCTTCCGCACGCGGGTGCTGACCCCCTACGCCATGCTGGCCCCCGGCATCGTGCTGTTCGTGCTGTTCATGGCGGCGCCGATCGTCTACACGCTGTTCCTCAGCTTCCAGAAGAAACAGGTCGTCGGCCTGGGGCTCGGCTCGGGCGGCGAGAGCCAGGTGTTCGCCGGGTTCGAGAACTACGTCGGTTCTCTCACCGACCCCGAGTTCGCCTCCAGCGTGGGTCGCGTCCTGCTCTACGGCGTCGTGCTGATCCCGTGCATGCTCGGCCTCGCGTTGCTCTTCGCCCTGCTGCTCGACTCGAAGCGCACGCGGGCCACCGCCTTCTCGCGGGTCTCCATCTTCCTGCCCTACGCGGTGCCCGCCGTGATCAGCTCGCTGCTCTGGGGCTTCCTCTACCTCCCGGCCGTGAGCCCCTTCTACTACGTGTTCGACCGGCTCGGCTGGGACGTCGACGGGGTGCTCGGCTCGGGAACCGTGCTGTTCGCGATCGCCAACATCGCCCTGTGGGGCGGTGTCGGCTTCAACATGATCGTCATCTACACCTCGCTCAAGGCCGTACCGACGGACGTCTACGAGGCCGCCCGCCTCGACGGTGCCAGCGAGGTGCAGATCGCCCTGCGCATCAAGATCCCCATGGTCGCGCCGGCGCTCGTCATGACCGCGCTGTTCTCGATGGTGGCCACCCTGCAGGTGTTCGCCGAGCCGACCACCCTCCGTCCGCTCACGAACAGCCTGTCGACCAGCTGGTCGCCGCTCATGCTCGTCTACCGCGACGCCTTCACCCGCGACGACATCTACTCGGCGGCGGCGACCTCGGTCGTCATCGCGCTCGCCACCTTCATCGTCAGCTTCTTCTTCCTCCGGGTCGTCCAGAAGCGCGCATTCGGCCAGGAGGACTGACCATGACCACGATCGACCTCGACGGCTCCCGAGACGCCACGGCCCCGGTGCCCGACCCGACCCGCGCCTCCTCGACGAACCGCCGTCCCTCGGGCAGGGTGCCGCGCGACCCGTCCGCACCGCGCCTGCACGCCGAACGGCCGAGCGTCGTCTCGACGGTGCTGCTGCTGATCGGCGCCGTCTACTGCCTGTTCCCGGTGCTCTGGGTCGTCATGGCCTCGACCAAGGACGGCGGCGAGCTCTTCTCGACCTTCACCCTGGCGCCGAGCGGTCACCTGCTCGACAACGTCGTCGCCCTGACGCAGTACCGCGACGGGCTGTTCTGGCGATGGATGCTCAACACGGCCCTCTACGCCGGCATCGGCGCGATCGCCTCGACCTTCGTGTCGGCGCTCTCGGGCTACGTGCTCGCGAAGTTCGAGTTCCCGGGCAAGAAGGTCGTCTTCAACGTGCTGCTGATGGGCGTGCTCGTGCCCGGCGTCATCCTGGCGATCCCGCAGTACTTCCTGCTCGCGAACGTCGGCCTGACCAACACCTTCTGGGGCGTGCTGCTGCCGCAGATCATCAGCCCCTACGGCATCTACCTCGCCCGCATCTACGCCGCGGCCGCCGTGCCCACCGACGTGATCGAGGCCGCGCGCACCGAGGGGGCCCGCGAGATGGGCATCTTCTCGAGGATCGCCGTGCCGATGCTGCTGCCCGGGCTCGTGACGATCTTCCTGTTCCAGTTCGTCGCCATCTGGAACAACTTCATGCTGCCGTACATCATGCTCGGCGACGACTCGCTGTTCCCGCTCACGGTGGGACTCAACGGGCTGCTCAACCAGGGGGCCTCGGCGCCGGCGTTGTACACGCTCGTCATCACGGGTGCCCTGCTCTCGGTGATCCCGCTCATCGCGATCTTCCTCGTGCTGCAGCGGTTCTGGAAGGTCGACCTCGCGGCCGGCGCGGTCAAGTAGTGCGGCCTGGACGACCGGTCGTGCCGGCGGAGCGGAGCGCACCGCCGGCCCGGCGGTCGCCGCACCCTATGCTGGCCGCGTGAGCAGCACGACCGGCCGCGGCCGACCGACCATCGACGACGTCGCGACCGCCGCCGGCGTCTCGCGGGGCACGGTGTCGCGGGCCCTGAACGGCGGCCGGTGGGTCAGCCCCGAGGCCAAGACCGCGGTCGACGCCGCGATCAAGGCCACCGGGTACCGCGTCAACCCGCACGCGCGCAGCCTCGCGACGAACCGCACCGGCTCGGTCGCCTTCCTGCTCACCGAGGACCACGAACAGCTCTTCGAGGACCCGAACTTCTCCATCCTGCTGAGGGGGGCGGCCTCGGCGCTCGCCGAGCGCGACGTCTCGCTCGTGCTGATCATGGCCGGGTCGCCTGCCGAACAGCAGCGGGCGTTGGCCTACATCGGGGCCGGGCACGTCGACGGCGTCCTGCTCGTCTCCGCGCACAGCGGCGGAAGGCTGCTCGCCGACGTGGTCGAGTCGGGGGTCCCCGCGATCGCCTGCGGCATCCCGATCGGCCACGAGAAGAAGATGGGGTGGGTGGCCGCCGACGACCGCGAGGGCGCGCGCGAGATGGTCGCGTACCTCCGCGGCCTGGGGCGCAGGCACATCGCCACGATCGCCGGCCCCGCCGACACCCCCGGCGGCATCACCCGCCTCGAGGGCTACCGGGCCGAGCTGGGCGACGACGCCGACGACGCGCTCGTGCGCCACGGCGACTACGGGCGTGAGAGCGGCCGCGTCGCGATGCAGTCCCTGCTCGCCGAACGGCCGGACCTCGACGCCGTCTTCGCCGCCAACGACCGCATGGCCGCCGGGGCGATCGACGCCCTGACGGCCGCGGGGCGGCTCGTACCCGACGACGTCGCGGTCGCGGGCTTCGACGACTCGAGCGTCGCGACCGCGACCTCGCCGGCCCTCACGACCATGCGTCAGCCGTTCGACCGCATCAGCAGCGAGATGGTGCGCCTGCTCCTGCAGGTCATCGACGGCGAGAAGCCGGCCGCCATGACGTTGCCGACCGAGCTGGTGGTGCGCGCGTCCGCCTGACGCGACCCGCGCCTCCTGCGGTCCTCGCCCCGGCGTCCCCCCGGGACGCGCGCGTAGGGTCGGCGGCATGACCGATCTCGACGGAGCCGTGGTGCTCGTGGCCGGTGCGTCCGGCGGACTGGGGCAGCGTCTCGCGGCGATGCTCGAAGACGAGGGGGCCGTCGTCGTCCGCGCGGCCCGACGACCCGAGTCGCTCTCGGGCCCCGGCGCCTACCTCGCCGACCTGCGTGACCGGTCGGGAGGCGCGGCGCTGGTCCGGTCGGCGCTCGACGAGCACGGACGCCTCGACGGCGTCGTGGTCGCCGCGGGCGTCGTCGCGTTCGGAGCGGCGAAGGACCTCGACGACGACACGCTCGACGAACTCGTCGAGACGAACGCTCTCGGGCCCATCCGTCTGGTGCGCGCCGCGCACGCCGCCCTCGCGGAGTCCGCGGCGGCCGGTCGCGAACCCTTCGTCGTGACGATCAGCGGCGTCGTGTCCGAGGCCGCGACCGTGGGGATGGCCGCGTACTCGGCGTCCAAGGCGGCCCTGGCGTCCTTCGCGTCGGCCGCCGGACGCGAGTACCGGCGAGACGGCATCCGCGTGCTCGACGCGCGCCCGGGGCACACCGACACCGGTCTCGCCACGCGGGCGGTCGCCGGGAAGGCGCCGGCGTTCGGTGCGGCCCTCGACCCCGACGCGGTGGCCGAGCGGATCGTGCGGGCGATCGTCGACGGCGAGAAGGACCTGCCGAGTTCGGCGTTCTCGAGCTGACTCCCGACCGGCGACGCTGCTAGCTGAACTCGTCGCCGACGAGCCGCAGCAGGTCGGCGAGCTGGGCCTGCTGGGCGGGTGACAGCGAGTGCAGCCGGGCGCTCTCGGCGTCGACCAGGCTCAGCATGGCGGCGTCGACCCGCGCGATGCCGTCCTCGGTCACGCGCACCAGCACACCGCGGCCGTCGCTCGGGTCGCCGTGGCGTTCGACGAGGCCGCGCTCGACCAGACGGTCGAGTCGGTTCGTCATGGTGCCGCTCGTGACCATGGTCGCCGTGACGAGGTGCTTCGGGCTGAGCTGGAAGGGGTCGCCGGCCCGACGGAGGGCCGAGAGCACGTCGAACTCCCAGATCTCGAGGCCCGCATGGGCGAACGCCTCGCTGCGGATCCGGTCGAGGCGCCGCGACAGGCGGCGGAGGCGCGAGAAGACGTCGAGGGGTGCGAAGTCGATGTCGGGGCGCTCGCGGGCCCAGGCGTCGATGATCAGGTCGACTTCGTCGTTCGTGGCCACGGTGCTGCGTTCCCATCGGTCGGTTTCGGACTCCTCATCTTCGTCCACCTGCCGGTGAATCGTCCGCACGGGTCGCCGGGGCGACCCGGGTGGCGCGCTACTGGTAGGTCACGAGGTCGGGCGTCGGCGACACGTCGGCCATCGTCTGCTCGGGCGAGAGCATCGGGGCGTCCTCGTCGTAGAAGTTCTTCCAGCCCCAGGCGACCCCGGCCGGAGCGCCGTCGTGCAGCGTGCGCCAGGTGGCCTGCTTGTCGGGCTGTGAGCCCTGACCGTCGGCGTGGATCAGCGTGGCCAGCTCGGGCCGCGACGTGTCGATCGACGCCCGGTCGCGCAGCATGTCGAGTCGGAACTGGTGCAGCACGAACATCTTCGGCGGCAGACCCTTCGAGGCCACGAGGTCGGCCAGCCAGGTCGACACGGCGTTCACCTCGCCCGCCTCGACCCCGCCGATCTGGCGCAACGGCACCTGGTCGGCCTCGAGGCGCCATTCGGGGTCGAGGGCCAAGCCGACGTTCGGCCGCGACAGCAGCGACTCGTAGCGCTTCGCCTGGCTGAGGAAGTCCGCCCGACCCGGCTGCAGGTCGATCACCACGTACTGCCCCGCGGCGGCGGCCGCGTCCACGTAGGGCTCGATGCTCTCGACCGACAGCTCGTTCGAGTAGTCGCCGTCGTCCCCGGCGGCACCGGCGGCGACCGTCGCGATGACCTCGAGCATCGGCACCACGGGGCGGTCGCTCGCCGCGTCGTAGCTCGCCGCGACGTCGGCGGCACGCTGCACGGTCGCGGCGACGTCCTGCTCGCCGAGCACGCCGAGCGCTCCGGTGCCGGGCGCGCCGTAGAGCGCCACGAACCGCCGGTCCGGGAAGAACCGTTGGCCGCCGCCGGGCAGCTGTGCCCCGGATCGGGCCGCCGCGACCGACCACGCGGCGTCGCGCACGGTCGAGAAGGACGAGCCGATCAGGACGGTGTCGGTCGTCGTCGAGGCGTGCAGCGCGTCGATCGCCTCACCGGAGGCCTGAAGGTCGACGACCCCCTCGGGCAGGGCCTGGACCTCGGCCCCCGCGGCCCGGGCGGTGGCCGTGGCCGCGACGTCCTCGGCTCCGGCCACGACGGCGAGGACGTCGTCCAGGGGCGTCGCCGGGTCGGGCACGTCGACCGAGGAGGCGCGGCTCGCGATCTCGACGCCCGCCCCGTCGATCGCGCCCACGTCGCCGACCGCCAGCACGGTCTCGACGCCGAGCCGGTCGAGCTCGGCCGCCAGGACGGACGGCCCGGTCGTGGGGCTGTCGCTCGACGGGCCGGCGGACGGCGACGCCGTCGGCGCCCCCGCCG
>NZ_JACYNS010000098.1:0-9206 GCF_014839405.1 Frigoribacterium sp. CFBP 13605
GGGTGCGGGCGGCGGCGCGGGTGCGGGCAGCGGCGCGGGCAGCGGCGGCACGGCCGTCCGGCTGACGCCGACCGAGTGGAAGATCCTCGAGCTGTTGCTGCACAGCCCCGACAAGCTGATCACGCGCGAGACCATCCTGACCGAGGTCTGGGGCCCCTTCCACGCGAAGGACACCGGTTACCTGAGGCTCTACTTCGCGCAACTCCGCAAGAAGCTCGAACCCGTGCCGGCCGCACCGCGACACCTCGTCACGGTGCTCGGCATGGGCTACCGCTTCGTGCCCGACGCCGGGGCAGAGGTCGTCGAGGAGGCGTGACCGCGGTCGCCGTCGGGATCCTCACGGTTTCCTAACGCTGGACGTCACCACCGGGAGGCGCACGAGGCCTAACGTTGCAGGGCGCGTGCCCGCCTCCCGGTCGGTGCGCCCCGCACGTCCGAGAGGAACCCGTGTCCGCGCAGCCCGAGTCACCCGCCAGGGTCGCACCGCCGACCCCGCACCCGACCACGCGACGGATGCGGAGCTGGCTGCTGCACGGCCTCACCGAGACCGCGGGGACGCACCAGGGTCCGCACGCCGAGACCCCGGAGAAGACGCACTCGTGGTGGCGGGTGATGTGCCTGACCGGCGTCGACTACTTCTCGACCCTCGGGTACCAACCGGCCATCGCGGCCGTCGCGGCGGGGCTGCTCTCGCCCCTCGCGACCATCGTGCTGGTGCTGCTGACGCTGTTCGGCGCGCTCCCCGTCTACCGCCGCGTCGCCCGCGAGAGCCCGCGCGGCGAGGGCTCGATCGCGATGCTCGAGCGCCTGCTGCCCTGGTGGGGCGGCAAGCTGTTCGTCCTCGTCCTGCTCGGCTTCGCCGCCACGGACTTCATGATCACCATCACCCTGTCGGCGGCCGACGCCACGGCGCACGCCGTCGAGAACCCGTTCGCCCCGTCGTGGTTCCACGGGGCCGAGGTGCCGCTGACGCTGGTGTTGGTCGCGTTGCTCGCCGCCGTCTTCCTGCGGGGCTTCCGCGAGGCGATCGGCATCGCGGTCGTGCTCGTCGCGATCTTCCTGACGCTCAACCTCGTCGTCATCGCCGTGTCGCTCTTCCACATCGGCGAGAACCCGGTGGTCATCGGCAACTGGTGGGAAGCGCTGACCGTGCAGCACGGCAACCCGTTCGTCATGGTCGGCATCGCCCTGATCGTCTTCCCGAAGCTGGCCCTCGGCCTGTCGGGCTTCGAGACCGGGGTGGCCGTCATGCCCCAGATCACCGGCGACCCGACCGACACCCCGGCCAAGCCGGTGGGACGCATCCGCGGGGCCCGTCGCCTGCTCGCCACGGCCGCGATCATCATGAGCTCGTTCCTGATCCTGTCGAGCTTCGTCACCACGCTCTTGATCCCCCAGGCCGAGTTCCAGGCCGGCGGGTCGGCCAACGGCCGAGCCCTGGCGTTCCTGGCGCACCAGTACCTCGGCGACGGCTTCGGCACGCTCTACGACGTCAGCACCATCTGCATCCTGTGGTTCGCCGGGGCGTCGGCCATGGCCGGGCTGCTCAACCTCGTGCCGCGCTACCTGCCGCGCTACGGCATGGCGCCGCAGTGGGCCCGGGCCGTCCGTCCCCTCGTGCTGGTCTTCACGGTGATCGCCTTCGTCATCACCATCGTGTTCGAGGCGGACGTCGACGCCCAGGGCGGGGCCTACGCGACGGGGGTCCTCGTGTTGATCACCAGCGCCTCCGTGGCCGTGACGCTGTCGGCACGACGTGCGCGCCAGCGGAAGCGCACGATCGGCTTCGGCGTCGTCGCCCTCGTGTTCGTCTACACGACCATCACCAACGTCGTCGAGCGTCCCGACGGCGTGCGCATCGCCGCGATCTTCATCATCGGGATCATCGCGGTGTCGCTCGTCTCGCGCGTGCAGCGGTCGTTCCAGCTGCGGGCGACCTCGGTCACCCTGGACGACACCGCGCTCGCGTACGTGCGCGAGGACGCCGACGAGTACGGCACGATCCGCGTCATCGCCCACGAGCCGGGGCGCGAGGTCGCCGAGATCTACAAGAAGAAGCTGACGGCCGAGCGGAAGTACAGCGGCATCCCGCAGCGCTCGCCGGTCATCTTCCTCGAGGTGCACAAGGGGGACTCGTCGAACTTCGAGGAGGACCTCGTCGTGACCGGGCACGCGCTGCACGGCTACCGCGTGCTGCGCACGACGAGCGGCGCGGTGCCGAACGCCGTGGCCAGCGTGCTGCTGGCGATCCGCGACGAGACCGGCGTCGTGCCCGACATCTACTTCGAGTGGACCGAGGGCAACCCGCTGTCCAACATGGGGCGGTTCTTCCTGACCGGGGTGGGCGAGGTCGCACCGGTGACCCGCGAGGTGCTGCGCCGGGCCGAGCCCTCGCGCAGCCGCCGCCCCGACGTGCACGTCAGCTAGCCGCCCCTGCCCGTGCCGCCTCCCCGGACCCCCACCCGACCCACGTCGCACCCGGTTTCGAACCATGCACCCAGAAGCTTCTGGGTGCATGGTTCGAAACCGGGTTCATGAGGCGTCACCGCGGAAGCGACGAGCGGCTTCGCGCGCGGCGGCCGTGACACGGCGTGGGTCGAGTCGCACGTCGGCGTCGCCGAGCAGGCCGGCGAGTCGCGCGGGCACCACGAGATCGAGGAACTCGCAGTTGACCACGGCGTGCACCTCGGGCAGCTGGCACAGGGCTCGATCACGTCGCGTCCGGTCGCGGATCACCTCGGCGGGCGTCCGGCCGGCGAGCATGCGGGGATCGGTCAACTTCACGAAGCCGTTGAACTCGACGGCCACACCGTCGGCGGCCAGGAAGGCGTCGCACCGTGCGGTGCGCCCGTCCGCGAGGCGGAATCCCCGTTGCAGCTCGACATTCGAGAGGCCGAGTTCGAACAGGACGATGCGGAGCAGCGATTCTCCGCCGTTCTCAGCGAAGGGTGAGGCGAACTGGAGTGCTCGCCGCGCAGCGCGACCACCCGGGTGGGTGGTGGGGCCGAGCCTGCCGAGCAAGGCCTCACGTTCGCGGAGGACGGCGGCGGTCACCGACGCGCCCGTCCGGTGCCCGTCGGGCAGGACGAGTCGGCGGAGGGCCGCGTCCGCGCACAGGACGGCATCGGCGAAGCTGGTCGTTCCGGCGACGTCGACGGCCGTCCGCCTGAGCCCGGTGACCGACAATTCGCCGAGACGCACGAGATCGTCGGCCGGCACGTTCCCCGGTCGTCGAAGGAGGTGCGGGGACGTCTTCGTCGAGACTCGGCGGCCGTCGATGACGGTGACGGCGTGGTCGAACTCGTCCGAGACGCGCGGGAGGTCGTGCACGGCGACTGCAGAGACGTGCGAGACCACGCAGTCGCGAGCCGCGCCGGCCACCATCCCTCTCGTGCGGAGGACGTGTCGCCCGCGGGAGTCCAGTCGAGCCCAACAGGACGCCTGCGCGTAGACCCCGCGGTGGATGCGGACGAGGGAGCCGTCCGCCACGCCCGCACGGAGGGCGATCGTCTCGGGTGCGCCGTCGCCGTGGGTCGCCGTGAATCGCAGCTCACACGTCATCGGTTCGGTGTGCGGCACCGGGCCATCGTGTCGTGCGCCGTCCTCGGGCGTGTCCCGCGCCTCCTGGACGGTGGAGAACCCGCCGTGGACTCACGCTGAGCAGGAAGCATGTGGACCAATGATGTGCCCGTTTTCGAACCATGCACCCGGAAGCTTCTGGGTGCATGGTTCGAAACGGGGTGCATGGGCGGGGAGGCGCGGGCGGGGCGGGCGGGACGGTTCGGCGGGGTACGGCGCTCAGCTTGGCCGCCGACGGCGCTCCTCCTGTACTGCTGGGAACATGAACGACTCCCGCTCCCTGCCCTACCCCCTCGGCGTGACGCCCCTGCCCGACGGCGGCGCCCACGTCGCGGTGTACTCCGAGACCGCCGACCACGTCTGGTTCTGCCTGTTCGACGACGAGGCCGACGGCGGCACCGAGCGCCGCTTCGAGCTGACGAACCGCACCGGCCACGTCTTCCACGCCGTGGTCGAGGAGGCGCGGGTCGGCTCGCGCTACGGCCTCCGTGTCGCAGGCCCCTGGAACCCGGCCGCCGGCCTCCGCCACAACGAGCACAAGCTGCTGCTCGACCCGTACGCGACGGCCCTCGACGGCACGTTCGACTGGGGTCAGGCCGTCTTCGGGCACGACATGGACGAGCCCGAGACGATGGACGCGTCCGACTCCGCCGGGGCCATGCCCCGCAACGTCATCGCCGACCGCGACTTCGACTGGGGCGACGACCAGCGTCCGCTCACGCCGATGGAGGACACGGTCGTCTACGAGGTGCACGTCAAGGGCTTCACGCAGACGCACCCCGACGTCCCCGAGGACATCCGGGGCACCTACGCCGGCATGGGGCACCCCGCCGCGATCAAGCACTTCACCGACCTGGGCGTCACCGCCGTCGAGCTGCTGCCGACGCACCAGTTCGTGCAGGACAGCCACCTCGAGGAGAAGGGCCTCCGCAACTACTGGGGCTACAACTCGATCGGCTTCTTCGCCCCGCACGACGAGTACGCCTCGAAGGCCGCGGGCACGGCCGGCGGCCAGGTCGCCGAGTTCAAGCAGATGGTCAAGGACCTCCACGCCGCGGGCCTCGAGGTGTGGATGGACGTCGTCTACAACCACACGGCCGAGGGCAACCACATGGGCCCGACCATCTCGTTCAAGGGCATCGACAACGCCGCCTACTACCGACTGGTCGAGGGCGACGAGGGCAACTACTTCGACACGACCGGCACCGGCAACAGCCTGAACGTCAGCCACCCGGCGGCGCTCGGCCTGATCATGGACAGCCTGCGCTACTGGGTCACCGAGATGCACGTCGACGGCTTCCGCTTCGACCTCGCCACGACCCTCACCCGTCAGGGCGGCGAGGCCAGCGAGCACAGCGCGTTCCTCACGCTGATCCACCAGGACCCGGTGCTGCAGAGCGTCAAGATGATCGCCGAGCCCTGGGACACCGCCGGCTACCAGGTCGGCGGCTTCCCGGCCGACTGGTCGGAGTGGAACGGCAAGTTCCGCGACGACGTGCGCGAGTTCTGGAACGGCGAGCCCGGCGTCCTCTCGACGTTCTCGGACCGCGTGCTCGGCAGCCCCGACGTCTACGAGGGCGACCGTCGCTCGCCGCTGTCGAGCGTCAACTTCGTCACCGCGCACGACGGCTTCACCCTCGCCGACCTGACGAGCTACGCCGAGAAGCACAACGAGGAGAACGGCGAGGACAGCCAGGACGGCGAGAGCGACAACAAGTCGTTCAACGGCGGCGCCGAGGGCCCGACCGACGACCCCGCGGTCAACGAGTACCGCGACCGCCAACGTCGCAACTTCCTCGGCACGCTGCTTCTCAGCGCGGGCGTGCCGATGATCCTCGGCGGCGACGAGATCGCCCGCAGCCAGGGCGGCAACAACAACGCCTACTGCCAGGACAGCGAGATCTCGTGGTTCGACTGGGAGCGCGCCGACCGTGACCTGCTCGCCTTCACGACCGAGCTGATCACGCTGCGTCGCGAGAACCCGGCGCTGCGGCCCGACTGGTTCCGGTACGCCCCCGAGGTCGAGAGCGACGACCACGTGCAGGTCCGCCGTGCCGACGACCACTCGTTCTCGAGCGGTGACTGGCAGCAGGGCGAGAACAAGGCGATCACCTTCGTGCTGACCCACAAGGACGCCGACGCGTTCGCCTACCTCGTCAACGGTTCGACGGCGGTCGTCGAGTTCAACGTGCCCGACGCGCCCCACGGCGAGTGGGAGCTCGCCGCGTCGAGCGACCCCGGCCAGCAGGTCGAGGGCGCCGTCACGACGCTGCTCGTGCGCGACGCGAGCTTCACGCTGCTGCGGAGCCGCGCCTCCTAGGCGGAGGGGCGAGCGCAGGAGGCGCGGTGCCGGTCCTCGGGATCGGCACCGCGCCTCCTGCGTCCCCCGGGAACGCGAAAGACCGCCGCCCCGAGGGGACGGCGGTCGTCGTGTGGGTCGGCCGAGGCCGAACGGGGATCAGGCGGTGGCGAGCTGCTGCGCCTCGGGGGCGAAGAAGTCGGCGTAGCTCGGTCCCGGCGTGATGTCGACGACGGTGCCGCAGACGACGGGCCCGTGGTCGACCGGCGACCGGTGGGCTCGACCGGCGGGTCGGCGCTTGGGGTAGACCTCGATGCGGGCGGCGGGCACCCGCTGGTCGGCGGCGTAGTGGCCGGTCACGTCGACGGAGCGACGGACGTGCGCCACGAGCTGGTCGTGGCTGAGGCGGGCGAGGTCGGCGGCGCTCATGCCGCGGCCTCGGCCAGGAGGAGTGCGCTGATGTCGATCGGCTCGGTGGGAGCCAGGTCGTGCGCGAGGGGGTGATGCCCGGAGGCGTGGACGATGTTCATGTGTTCAGCTCATCTCTGCGGCCCTGCGACCGCGTGCGGAACGGGGTGGTGCGGGTCGCGTCGCCGTGAATCGACGCGTTCCCGACTCTCGCAGGTCACCGGGTGATCGCCACCATCGCCTGACACATCGTTCGCATGGTGGACATCTGTTCGAACGGCGGCCCGCCCGGGCGGCACCTTCTGTGCCAGTCGGTGAGCAGGACTCGCGCCGGGCCGCGGCCGGGGCTCAGGCGCGGCGGGCCCAGAGCGCCTCGACCAGCGACGTCGTCAGCTCGTGGTCGATCGCGAACGACCGGCCGTCGAGGTCCGACACGGGAGCGATCTGACGTCCGCTGGACAGCAGCCACAGGGCGTCCGCCTCGTGCACGCGGGTGAGCGGCAGCAGCTCGTATGCGGTCTCGTGGCCGAGGTCCGTCAGGGCGTCGAACACGGCCGCCTGCGTCGTGCCCTCGAGGATGCCCTGGTCGGTGCGCGGGGTGACGAAGCGGTCGCCGAAACGCGCGACGAGCGAGGCCGACGGCCCCTCGAGCGCGTACCCGTCGCTGCTGACGAAGAGGACGTCGTCGGCACCCCGGCGGGCGGCCTCGCGCAGCACGCTCTTGTTCACGGCGTACGAGAGGGTCTTGGCGCCCTGCAGCAGCCACGGCGAGGTGTTCGCGACGTCGTGCCGGTAGCCGCGGTCGAGCGCCACGACGCGGATGCCGTCGCGGCGTTCGACGGCGTGGTCCTCGTAGACCTCGGTCCGGGCCCACGCGGTCGGCTCGCTGTCGGGCACGCCCTCGAGGCCGCGCGTCACGATGAGCTTGGTCAACGCGAACGGGACGGCAGCGTGGGCGGCGGCCGAGGCGAGCACCGCCTCGCGGATCAGGTCGAGGTCGAGGACGGGCAGGTCGAGCAGGGCCGCCGACCGTGCCAGGCGGGTCAGGTGCGGCTCGAGCGCCTGCACGGCTCCGTCGACGACGCCGAACGCCTCGAAGATGCCGTCGCCGCGGGTCACGCCCAGGTCGACGACGTTCACGGTCGGCTCCGCCGCGTCGGCGAGGTGCCACCCGGGACCATCGCCTCGGGCGCCGGCCCGGGCCCGGTCGATCACCACGAGCACGGGGGCAGGAGGCGCGGTGTCGGTCGTGGGGGAGGCGTCTGCGGCGAGGTCGGTCACGCCCTCGACCGTACCTCGGGCGCGGGTTTTCGCTTTGTGGACAGGCTGTGGATAATCACTCGTCGTCGAGAGGTTAGACGTCCACGGGATCTCGATCGGCCCGACGGCTGCTCGGAGATGCGCATCGGGCACCCGCTCGCCACGGTGACTAGTGCGTCTAGCTAATTCTATGCGCTGAACAGGCGTTTTCCTGGCAGGGTCCTCTTTGCCCGCCCAGACTGCAGCGGTACCGTGAGCGAGCCCGCCCACGGTGGGCGCGTGGTGCCCGGTGGGCCGGGAGCTTCTTCACGGGGCGGCCCGCCCGGCACCACACCACACACGTAGGACCACCCGCGCCACTGCGCGCACGTCCAAGGGCCGCACCGTCGAGACGGTGCGGCCCTTCGTGGTCGGTCCGGGAGGCGTCAGCCGCGGGGCCGGGGCGGCCCGGGCTTCGGGTGCGACGGCGCGGCGCCGTCACCCGAGGGCGCGTCGGCGGGATCGGGCTCGCCGGGCTTGGGGTGGCCGGGGATCGAGTCGCCCGAGAGGTTGAGGTCGTCGGGGTCGACCTCGATGTCGCCACCGTCGTCCGGCCCGCCCTCACCGGGCAGGGCCTGGACCGCGTCCAGGTCGGTGTCGGAGTCCACGGCGGGGGAGTCCTCCGTCGCCGACCGCTGCATCTCGGCGGTGGTCGCCTCGCTCCGCGGGAAGTCCGCGGTCGGGTCGTCGGCGTCGCGACGGTCCGGTGCGGTCTCGGCGGTGCCTGCGTAGCCGACGCCGTCCGTGGCCGTCGTGGCGTCGCCCGTGGTGGTGCCGGTCTTCGTGTCCTGCTCGTCTTCGTGCATGCGGGCACGGTACGCCGTGGGGGTGCGTGCCGCATGTGCGCCGGGGCAGACTGTGGCCATGACGACCCTCACCTGCCGCGCGATCGTGTTCGACATGGACGGCACGCTCGTCGACTCGACCGCCCTGGTCGAACGCATCTGGGGCGACTTCGCGGCCGAACACCAGCTCGACGTCGTCGAGTTGCTGGCGTTCGCGCACGGCCGGCAGACCCACGACACCGTCACCCGGTTCCTGCCCCGGCTGCCCGAGGACGAGGCACGGTTCCTCACCGACGGGCTGCAGGCGGTCGAGGCCGGCACCCGGGACGGGACCGTCGAGATCGCGGGCGCCGCCGCCTTCGTGGCGAGCCTGCCGGGTGACCGGGTGGCCCTCGTGACGAGCGCGAACCACGAGCTGGCGCGGTCGAGGATGGCCGAGGCGGGCGTGCCCTGGCCGGCGGTCGTGCTGGCGTCCGAGCAGGTGGCGGTGGGCAAGCCGGCTCCGGACGGTTACCTGCTGGCTGCCGAGCTGCTCGGCGTCGACCCGGGCGAGGTCGTCGTCTTCGAGGACGCCGCGGCGGGGCTCGAGGCCGCCCGCGCCTCCGGAGCCTCGGTCGTGGTCGTGGGAGACCACGACGGGCCGGCCGCCGACGGGCTGCCGCGCATCGTCGGGTACGAGGACGTGTCGGTGACCGTGCGGGCCGACGGGCTGCTCGAGATCACGCTGCCGTAGGGGCCGCATCTCGCGCGGGCTCACAGCTGGCACGGGCTCGCGGCTCGCGCGGGCGCGGGCGCGGGCGCGGGCCCGGCCTCGCGGTTCGAGCTCGGGCTCGCCG
>NZ_JACYNS010000099.1:0-8835 GCF_014839405.1 Frigoribacterium sp. CFBP 13605
AGCAGCTCGCCGGCGAGCCCGCTGCGCGCCGCCTGCCACATCGCGGCCCGGTGCAGCGGCGCCGCCCGGTGCCGGGCGGGGCGGCCGGCCTCGACGTCCGTCTCGGCCCGGCGCACCGCGGCGCGGTAGAGGCCGGCGATCAGCACCGCGTCGTCGACCAGCGGGCAGGCGTCGCAGGTGCGCAGCTCGAGGGTGGGCGCGTGGCTCGAGGGCCGGACGTCGAAGTAGGCCATGCCGCTGTCGGCGATCACGCCCGACCCGATGAGGTCGGCGAGCAGCTGGTCGTACTCGGCGGCGTCGGCCATCGGGCCGGTCGCCCCGGCGCTCGGCCACCGTTGCCAGATGAGCGAGCGGATGCTCGCGTAACCGGTGTCCTGGCCGTTGAGGTAGGGCGAGCTGGCGCTCAGGGCGAGCAGGGCGGGCAGCACCGGGGCGATCCGCCCGGCGACGTCCACGGCGAGGTCGCGGTCGGCGACGCCCACGTGGATCTGCAGGCCGCAGATCAGCTGCTCGTCCACGAGCAGGCGGTACTGCTCATGCATGCGCCCGTAGCGCCCGGTCGTCGTCAGTTCGAAGTCGGCGACCTCGCTGCGCGGGGCCGTGCCGACCGCGCCGATGGCGAGCCCCTCGGCGGTCGTCACCTCGACGAGGTCCCGACGGAGGGTCAGGATCTCGCGCCGCAGGTCGTCGAGGGTGGTCACGACCGGGACGTTGGTCTCGATCGTGGTGCGCTGCAGTTCGGCCCCGTAGCGGTCGGCAGGCAACCGGGCGAGGAGGTGCGGCGCCCTGGCCGACAGACGCCCCGTCTCGAGGTCGATCAGGTGCAGTTCTTCTTCCGCCCCCAGCGTCAGCTCTGCGCTCATGCCTGCACAGTACGGGCGTGGCCCGGTTCTGCCCGCCTCTTCATGAGGATTTCACATGAACGGGTCACGAGGAGGCGCGGCCCCGTTGGCCTCGGAGTCAGACCCGAGCGGTCTGGCGCACCCCCGCGGCGGGCAGCAGCACGCCGTCGATGAGCCCGACGAGGTAGTCGCGGTCGACGGGCTTGCGGAGGACGAGCACCCGGTACGACACCATCGACGGGGTGACGAGGGCGAGTGCCTCGATGTCGGTGTCGGCCGCGATCTCGCCTCGCTCGAGGGCGCGGCGCAGCAACAGGCGGTTGGCCTCGGCACGGGGTTGGACGATCGCGGCGTCGACGGCCTCGGCCAGCTCGGGCGTGGTCGAGAGCATCGTCACGACGCCCGCCATGACCCGCATCTTCTTCTCGGCGTCGTCGATGCTGTGCGGCTTGATCATCGCCAGGAGGTCTCCGCGCAGCGTGCCGGTGTCGGGCAGGCCGTCGAGGTCGACGGCCCCCTGCTTGAGGCAGGCCACCGCGTCGACGACGAGCTCGCCCTTCGAGGCCCAGCGGCGGTAGAGCGTGGCCTTGCCGGCCTTGGCGCGCGCGGCCACCATCTCGATGGTCATGCCCTCGAAACCGGTCTCGGCGAGCACGTCGATGGTGCACCGGAGGATCTCGGGGTCGCGGCTGTGGTCGCGCTTGCGACCCGGTCGCGAGGGGGTCGCGGGGTCGGTCTCGGCGGGCGTCGTCGCCACGCCTTCCCTGTCGGTCATGGGGGCGACTCTACCTCGGATGTTTACGAAACTGCCTGTATCCGAAACTGGCGAGACTCGTATATGCTCGCGCTCATGTCTCAGGCCTCCACCTCCCCTGACGGCGCGACCCGCGCCTCCTCGTCCTCCCCCACCCCGCCGCCGTCCCGGCGCTGGTGGACCCTCACCACCGTCGCCCTCGCCCAACTGATGGTCGTCCTCGACTCGACCGTCGTGAACATCGCGCTGCCCGCCGCCCAGACCGACCTCGGCTTCTCGGACGGCGACCGGCAGTGGATCATCACCGCCTACTCGCTCGCCTTCGGCAGCCTGCTGCTCGTCGGCGGCCGCGTCAGCGACCTGATCGGCCGCAAACGCACGTTCATCATCGGCCTGATCGGCTTCGCCCTCGCCTCGGCCCTCGGCGGTGCGGCCGGCACCTTCGGGCTGCTCGTCTTCGCCCGCGCCCTGCAGGGCGCGTTCGGCGCCCTGCTCGCCCCGACCGCCCTCGCCGTCTTGACCACCACCTTCACGATCCCGAAGGAGCGCGCCCGCGCGTTCGGCGTGTTCGGGGCGATCGCCGGTGCCGGCGGGGCCATCGGCCTGCTGCTCGGCGGGTTCCTGACCCAGTACGCCTCGTGGCGCTGGAACCTCTACATCAACGTCGTCATCGCCGCCGTCGCGATCGTCGGGGCCGCGATCTTCGTGTCGCACGTCACCCGCACCGGACCGCGACCCAAGCTCGACGTGCCCGGCACGCTGCTCGTCTCCGGCGCGCTCTTCTCGCTCGTCTACGGCTTCTCGAACGCCGAGACGCAGGGCTGGGACTCGCCGCTGACCTGGGGCTTCCTGGCGGCGGCCGTCGTGCTGCTCACCTCGTTCGTCGCGTGGCAGCGCCGGGCCGAGCACCCCCTGCTCCCCCTGTCGATCGTGCTCGACCGCAACCGGGGTGCCGCCTACGCGTCGGTGACCATCGCGGGTGCGGGCATGTTCGGCATCTTCCTGTTCGTGACGTACTACCTGCAGACCTCGCTCGGGTACACGCCGACCAAGACCGGCCTGGCCTTCCTGCCCATGATCGCGATGCTCGTCCTCGCGGCCCAGCTGTCGACGAACATCTTCGTGCCGCGCTTCGGGCCCAAGATCATGGTGCCGTTCGGCATGTCCCTCGGCGTGGTCGGCATGTTGCTGCTCACCCGGCTCGACCTCGAGAGCATGTACGCCGCCAACGTCCTGCCGGCGTTGATGGTGTTGGGCTTCGGCATGGGCTCGATCATGCCCGCGTCGATCCAGACCGCCACGCTCGGCGTCGACCGCGGACACGCGGGCGTCGCCTCGGCCATGGTCAACACGAGCCAGCAGGTCGGCGGGTCGATCGGCACGGCACTGCTCAACACCCTGGCGGCGACCGCGGCCGCGAACTACGTGGCCGACCACCTGCCCGCGACCGGGGCCGTCGCGGCCGAGGCCGCCGTGACCGGCTACGCCACGGCGTACTGGTGGGGAGCAGGGTTCTTCGCGGTCGGCGCGGTCATCGCGGCCCTGCTGTTCCGTCGCCGCGTCCCGCAGTCGGACGACGTGGACGCGTCGGCCTCGCCCGCCGTGGACGCACCGGTCCCGGTGCACTGACGCGACCCCCTCGTCCGGACGACCCGCGCCTCCTCAGCCCTCGGGGCCGGGGAGGCGCGGGTCGTCCGGGCGACGGACGTCGCATGGGTCAGGACGCGGCTTCGTCCTCGTCGTAGCGGTCGACGCTGATCGTCGGGATCGACGCCGTGATGACCGATCCGTCAGCGCGCATCAGCCCGCGGAGGTCGCTCGTCGTGGGGACGCGCGTGGTGATGCGCGGCCCCTGGCCCTCGAGGGCCACCCGCACCGGAGCCTCGGGGGTGACCCGGAACTCGTCGCCGCGGACGGACAGCGTCACGGCGTCGCCCGTCTCGACGGTGAAGACGATCTCGTGCTGGGCGAGGTCGACGCGCACCCGGCTGCCCTTGATCGCGACGCGGAACGAGAGCTCGTCCCAGTCGGCCGGCAGGCGCGGGTCGAAGGTGATCGAGCCGAGCCAGTCGCGCATGCCGCCGTACCCGTTGACCAGCGCGCTCCAGATGCCGCCGGTCGACGCCACGTGGACGCCGTCGGACGTGTTCTTGTGCAGGTCGGCCAGATCGACGTAGAGGGACGACAGGAAGTACTGCTGCGACAGCTGATGGTGGCCCACCTCGGCCGCGATGATCGACTGCACGACGCCGGACAGGGTCGAGTCGCCCGTCGTCAGCGCGTCGTAGTACTCGAAGTTGCGCAGCTTCTGCTCGGGCGTGAACTCGTCGCCCTGCAGGTAGAGCGCGAGCACGACGTCCGCCTGCTTGAGCACCTGGAAGCGGTAGATCACCAGCGGGTGGTAGTGCAACAGCAGCGGTCGCTTGTTCGCCGGGGTGGCCTCGAGGTCCCAGAGCTCCTTGTCGAGGAACTGGGCGTCCTGCGGGTGGATGCCCCGGTGGTCGTCGTACGGGATGTGCATCGCCTCGGCGGCGAGCTGCCACCCCGTGATCTCGTGCTCCTCGAGGCCGAGGCGGTCGACCATCCGGTCGAACGCGACGGGAGAGTCGTCCTTCAGACGGGTGACCGCCCGGACGGCCGCCCGCAGGTTCGCGCGCGCCATGACGTTCGTGTAGAGGTTGTCGTCGACGACGGTCGTGTATTCGTCGGGCCCGGTGACGCCGTCGATGTGGAACCGCTGGTCGCCGTTCGAGCGCCAGAAGCCGAGGTCGGCCCACAGGCGCGCCGTCTCGACGAGGATGTCGACGGCACCTCTCTGCAGGAAGTCCTCGTCGCCGGTCGCCTGGACGTACTGGCTGAGGGCATGGCTGATGTCGGCGTCGATGTGGTACTGGGCCGTGCCGGCGGCGTAGTACGCGCTCGACTCGAGCCCGTTGATGGTGCGCCACGGGAACAGCGCGCCGCGCTGGTTCAACTCGACGGCCCGGTCACGGGCGGCGTCGAGCATGCCCAGACGGAAGCGCAGGGCGTTGCGGGCCACGTTGGGCGAGGTGTACGTCAGGAACGGCAGGACGTAGATCTCGGTGTCCCAGAAGTAGTGTCCGCCGTAGCCCGACCCCGTCACGCCCTTGGCCGCGACCCCCTGACCGTCGGTCCGGGCCGTCGCCTGCGCGAGCTGGAAGAGGTTCCAGCGGACGGCCTGCTGGATCTCGGGTTGGCCGGCGACCTGGACGTCGCTGCGCTGCCAGAAGTCGTCGAGCCAGGCGCGCTGGTGCTCGAAGATCTCGGCCGTGGGCGTCTCGGCGGCCCGGTCGAGGGTGCGGTCGCACCGGTCGGCCAGTTCGCGAGGCGGCACGCCGCGACTCGTGTGGTAGGTGATCGTCTTGGTCAGGCGGACCTTCTGGCCGGCCTGCGCCTTCACGCGGTAGACGTGCTTGGCGATGTCGTCGTCGATCTGCGAGGACTGGTCCCACTCGGCGTCGGTCTCGATGCGGTGCTCGGCGCCGACCGCGATCGTCATGCCCGAGTTCGTCGTGCGGTAGCCGAGCACGGCCCGCGTGCCGCCGTTGCGGTTGAGCACGGGCTGCAGCACCCGGTCGTCGAACGACTCGGCCTTGCGCGGGTCGAACGCCTCGGCCGCGGCCCGCATGCCGGCGTGGTACTGGTCGCCCATGTCCTGACGGTTGAGGATCTGGCTCGAGATCAGCAGCGACGCCGACGAGTCGAGCATCGTGACCTCGTACTCGATGACGACGAGGTGGCGGTCCTCGAAGCTGACCAGGCGGCGGCTGGTCACCAGGACGCGCTTGCCAGAGGGCGTGCGCCAGTCGATCTCGCGGGTGAGGACGCCGTCGCGGAAGTCGAGGCGTCGCGTGTGGCGGAGGATGTCGGCCTCGAAGAGCACGAACGGTTCGTCGTCGACGTAGAGGCGGATGACCTTCGCGTCGGGCACGTTGACGATCGTCTGGCCGACCCGGGCGAACCCGAAGGCCTCTTCGGCGTGCCGGATGGGCCAGGTCTCGTGGAAGCCGTTGACGAAGGTGCCGAACGAGTGACCGCCGCGCCCCTCGTCGGGGTTGCCGCGGAGGCCGAGGTACCCGTTGCCGACCGCGAAGACGGTCTCGGTGAGGCCCTCGTCGCCCTGGATGTACTCGTCCTCGACGAATGCCCACTCGTCGACGGGGAACCGTGAGCGGTCGAGCGGGTCGGACGTGATGTGGTTCACGACTGTGCCTCCGTGGTGCCGGTGGTGCTGCTGCTGCTGGTCGAGGGGGTGCCCGGTGTCGCCTGGTCGGGATTCGGAGCCGAGGAGGCGCGGGTTCGGTCGAGCGCCTCGACCAACTCGCCGAGGTCGTCGACCACCAGGTCGGCCCCGAAGTCGAGCAGGGTCTGCGCGCCCGTGCCCCGGTCGACCCCGAGCACGAGGCCGAAGGAACCGCGGCGACCGGCCTCGACGCCGGACTGCGCGTCCTCGACGACGACGCAGTCGTCGGCGGTGAGGCCGAGGCGGCGGGCGCCTTCGAGGTACGTGTCGGGGGCGGGCTTGCCGGCGATGCCCTCGGCCGCGGCCACGACGCCGTCGACGATCACGTCGAAGCGGTCGCGGAGGCCCGCGGCCTCGAGCACCGGCACGGCGTTGCGCGAGCTGGAGACCACGGCGACCCGGACGCCCTCGGCGAGGGCCCGGTCGAGGAAGGCCACCGACCCCGGGTACGGCGTGACGCCGTTCTCGGCGAGCTCGGCGGCGAAGGCCGCGTTCTTGCGGTTGCCGAGACCGCAGACGGTCTCGACCTCGGGGTCGTCGTCGGGTGACCCCTCGGGCAGGACGACGTCGCGGGCCGCGAGCATCGCCCGGACACCGTCGTAGCGGGGCCGACCGTCGACGTGCTCGAAGTAGTCGGCCTCGGTGTAGGGCGCGAGGTCGTGCGCGGCGAAGTAGTCGCCGAAGAGGCGGGCCCACGCGCGCATGTGGACCTCGGCGGTCGGCGTCAGGACGCCGTCCAGGTCGAAGAGCAGGGCGCGGAGGTGCGAGAGGCGCGAGGCGTCGCGGGGCGTGGCGATGGACACGGGGTGCCGATCCCTTCGAGCGTGCGGGCAGGGTGAGAGGCACCGGGGCGACGACGGCTCGGTGCCGGTGAGGCGGGAACGTTTCGGGCAGGACGATGACGCGGGGCGACGGGACGAGCGGGTGGTGCGGGCCAGCTGCTGTGCCGACGGGGTGGTGCGGGGTGGGCCCCACGGGTCAAGTGTGGCACCGCTGCGCCCCGACACCTAGCCACACGTCCGGGGGTGTGGACGACGCACGCCCTGGGGGCGGGACGACGGGGGCCGGCGGACGATCCCGGGGAGGACCACGACACCTGGGGAGCGAGCCGGAGGTGTCGGCGGCGGCTGACATCATGGGCGGCATGGACCTGGGCGACGAGTTCGACGTGCACGACGGCTTCCCGGCCGGTGACGGCGACGCCGACGGCCCCGTCCACTCGACGGCCGTGCCGATGGTCGACGCCGTCGACGTCATCCGGCTCGTCGGACCGCGCGCCTTCAACCGGGCGAAAGAATACGTCCGCGACGGAGCCGTGCTCGACACCGCCTGGAACCCCGCGGACGAGCGCCTCGAGGGCACCGTCCGAGGGGCCGAGTCGACGCCCTACCAGGTCGTCGTCGACCTGCGGGCGACCCGCGGCGAGTACAGCCGCCCGGTCCGCAGCCGCTGCACCTGCCCGATCGGCAGCGACTGCAAGCACGTCGCGGCGACGCTGTTGCAGAGCAACTCCCGGGCCGTGGCCGATCGCAGCGCCTCGGCCCCCACCGTCGACGAGCTGACGACCGGGGGCGTGACCGCGCTCGGGGCGGCCCGGTCCGGGACGGGAGCGAGCGACTGGCGGTCGACGGTGGGGGCGATCGGGCAGCCGACCCGCGCCTCCTCGGTCCGGACGACGCGCATGGGTCTGCTCTTCGAACTGCGCGACCGGGCGCACTCGACCCGGGGGCGCGCGGTCGCGCCCTCGGCCCGGCGGCAGGGCGGACCGACGGTGCAGCGACTCGGCGTGCGGCCGGTCACCCTGAGCGGCACGGGCAACTGGGTGCGCGGCAACCTGACCTGGACGTCGCTGCCGTACCAGCTCAACCGGCTGGCCATCGAGCCCGATCAGCACGCCTGGTTCGGCCAGTTCGCGGCGCTCCACCGGTCGGCGGTCTCGACCTACACGCCGGGCGACGCCGACTGGTTGTTCGTCGACGACTTCGCCAGCCCGTTGCTGTGGCCGCTGCTGGCCGAGGCCGGTCGCCTGGGCATCTCGCTCGTGACGGGCAAGCGCGCGACCGACGTCGTCGTCGGCGACGAGGCCCGCGTCACGGTCGACGCGGTGCGAGGCGACGACGGCTCGATGCTGCTGACCGCCGGGGTCACCGTCGACGGCGTGGCCCGTCGCGCGGAGTCGACCGGCGTCATCGCCGACCACGGGGTGTGGTGCGTCGCCCACGAACCCGCACCGACCTTCACGCTCGCGCCGACCGCGGGGCCGCTCGACGACGAGCAACGGCGGTTGCTGACCATCACGCCCGAGGTCGTGGTCCCGGCCGCCGACTCCGACGAGTTCCTCCGCGACTACTACCCCACCCTCCGCCGGCGCGTCGACGTCGTCAGCTCGGACGCGTCGATCGAGTTCCCGACGATCGTGCCGCCCGTGCTGACGCTCACCGTCGGGTTCGAGAAGGGGCAGACTATCCGCCTGACCTGGCGGTGGACGATCGACGGGGCACCCCGACCGCTGACGGCCCACTCCCCCGTCCCCGACCTCACCGAGCTCGACGTCGTCCCCCGCGACCAGGTCCTGAAGGGGGTGACGGCAGCCGAGTTCGCGACCGGCACGCTGCCGGCACTCGAGGCACGACCCGACGTGCAGGTCGACCTCGTCGGCACGCGGCCCGACTACCACGAGCTGACCGACGAGCCCCGACTGACCATCACCACGATGCCGACCGACAAGCGCGACTGGTTCGACCTCGGCGTGCTGGTCACCGTCGAGGGACGGACCGTGCCCTTCACACCGCTCATCACCGCCCTCGCGAAGGGGCGCAAGAAGTTGCTGCTGGTCGACCACTCGTACCTGTCCCTCGACCACCCGGCCTTCGACGAGCTCAAGAGGCTCATCGACGAGGCGTCGGCACTCGACGAATGGGAGGTCGCGCCGCGCATCAACCGCTACCAGGCCAGCCTCTGGTCCGAGCTCGACG
>NZ_JACYNS010000100.1:0-8686 GCF_014839405.1 Frigoribacterium sp. CFBP 13605
GTCGCCCGCGGCACCGCCGGCGCTGACGAGGACGTCGCCGTCGAGCCGGTCGGGGCCCACCGCGGGCTCCGCCTGCCAGAGGAGGCACCGACCCTGGTCCGCCGGCACGCCGACGTCGGCGGGCGTCAGCGTCCACGACCCGGGGACCGGCTCGTGCCGCAGGTCGTCGCCGACGACGCCGTCGAGCGCGGCGGCCGACGAGTACCGCGGTGCCTCGACCAGGCCGACGGTGGTCACGAGCGCCGCGGCGGCGACGACCGCGGCGGCCACGAGGGCGAGACGGCGAGGGCGGGAGGCGCGGTGCCAGACGGCGGCCCCGCGGCGGCGGGCGCGCGCGAACGGGTGGTCGCTCGGTCGGGCGTCGTCCGTCACCCGGCCATGGTACGAGGCGGGCACGCGGGCGGGCCGTGAGCGGTCCCGGGGGCGGGACCCGCGCCTCCTGGGCTCCCGGGGTCGGCCGTTAGGCTGGTGCGGGCCGTCCGGTCCCGCCCACCGGTGCACGAGCGGCGCCGCCCGTTCGCCCTCTCGTCGCCCGTCCCCGAAGGAGCCGCGCCATCGAAGCCGTCGTCATCTCGATCCTCGCCCTGGCGATCGTCGTGCTCGTGGTCATCCAGGTGATCTACCGTCGCCGCGTGCTGCAGCGCCGGGAGGCCTCCGGTCAGCGGGTCGTCGGTCGCGGCACCTACGTCGTGTTCGGCGTCATGGCGGCGTTCTTCCTCTTCGCGGTGTTCGTGTTCCCGCTGCTGGTGCGGGGGTAGTCCGTGTCGAACCGGGTCGTGTCGCACCGGGTCGTGTGGCACCGCACCGCGTCTCGTGCATCCCACCGTGTCTAGTCGCGGTGCCGTGCACGAACTGCGGTGTGCTGTGCCGGCCGACGTCGAGGCGTGCCTGGCCGTCTGGGTCGCGGCGTGTGCTGCACGCGACGGGCGAGCGTTCGACGGGGTCGCCGAGCGGGCCCGGCCGAAGTTCGGCGCGGGCGTCGTCTGGCTGGTCGCGGACGCGCCCGTCGTGGACGGGCCCGACGTGGACGGGCCTCGTGGCGTCGACGGGTTCGTGCTCGCGATGCGGCCCGGCAGCGGTTTGCCGGGCGACCCCGAGGACGCCCCCGTCGTCGGCCTGCTGGCTACCAGGCCCGGCGCCCAGGCGCGCGGGCTGGGGCGTGCCCTCTTGAGGGAGGCGACCTGTCGGCTCGGCGCGCTCGGCCACCGCCGCGTCGTCTTGCACGCACTCCTCGACAACGTCGCCGCGGTCGGGCTCTACGAGAGCGAGGGGTGGGTGGCCGCGGGCGACCCGTTCGAGCACTCGCTGCTGAAGCGGCCCACGCAGCGGTTCGACCGGCTGCTCTGAGCCGAGCTCGTCGGCGCCGCAGCCGTGACGTCAGCGGTCGGCCACCGCCGTCGGATCGGCCAGGCGTCGGACGACGCCGTCCTGGGTCACGACGACCAGGTGTTGCCCCCAGAACTCGTACGTCAGCACGTCGTCACGCGACGTCCGCCAGAGCTCGCGGCCGCTGGACCGGTCGAGGGCGACGATCGCCAGACGCCCGTCGACCCCGAAGGTCTGCTGGTAGACGGTCGTGCGGCCCTGGGCGAGGGGTGCCGAGTACCCCGGCAGGGTCGCCTCGAAGACCACGCGCCCGTCATGGGCGTCGAACGTCGTCACGGTCGAGGTCTCGTCGCCGAAGTCGCTGGACGGTGAGACGGTGACCTGCACGTCGTCGAAGGCGGAGCTCGGCGAGGGGTTCCACCCCGACTGCACCGTCTGTCCGCTGGCGACCGGGACCGTGGTCGACCACACGGTCTCGCCCGTCGAGGGCGACAGGCAGGTGACCGCGCTCCGACCCACGGGTCCGTCCGCGTCGGCGGTGTCGCCCGCGTCGTCGGAGCCCCTCGGCCCGGCGACCACCGGGTCGCCGCTCACGACGGGGGCCGTGACCGTGACGCACCGGTCCGACACGATCAGCGAGGCGTCGCCCGACAGGTCGGCGGACCAGTCCACGGTGCCCGGCCGGTCCTGCGAGAAGGCGACCAGCTGCTGCCCGGAGGGGGCGGCGAGCGTCACGACGACGTGGTCGCCGGCCGCCTCGGGCCAGCCGTAGGTGTCGTCGTCGATCGGCAGGCGGTGCACGTCACCGGTGGCGGCGTCGATCACCCGTGATCCGTCGCCGGCCGTCGTCAGCACGTAGAACTCGTCGTCGACGAGCCTCACGGTGGCCTGCGACGGTTCGTCGGCTCGCCACGACACGGTGTCGGGGGCGTCGAGGGCACGGAGCTCGTACCCCGTCACGTCGCCCTCCTCGGTGGTCGGACCCGAGCCGTCGGGCCCGAACCTCGTCCGGGGCTGGTGCGAGACGAGGACGGTCGTCGACGAGACCTCCTCGATGCGCGTCACCTGGTCGGGATCGGACGACTCGACCGCCGACGACCAGTCGGTGACCTCGCCCGTCCGCAGGTCCAGTCGGGCCAGGGTCGAACCCGCGTCGACCTCGACGACCAGGGTGGCGGTGCGTCCGTCGGCGTCCGGCGTCACCCGGACCGACCGCACCGCCCGCCCCAGGGCCGTGGCCACGTTCGCGCTCCACACCACGTCACCGGTGTCGCCGTCGACCCGGGCCAGGCGCCCTCCGGCACCCCCGCAGCGGTCGGACTGCTCGGCCGACTGGGCGGTGACGAGTGCGTCGTCGCCGACCATCCCGGCGAACGCGTAGTAGGCGCACCCCGAGGGCATGCCGGGCGTGGCCGCACCGGCCAGGTCGGTCCGCCAGACGGTCGCCGTGGGCTCGGACCGCAGGTCGTCGACGAGCATCGCGGGGCGCACCGGCTCGTCGTACCGCGGCTGCATCGCGAGGCCCGCGCCGGCGACGAGCGCGGTCACCACGGCGACGGCGCCGACCGTCAGCCCGAGACGGCGAGCCCGGGAGGCGCGGCTCCACCCCCGGCGCAGCGCACGACCCGTCCGGCGTCCGACCGCCTGCAGCGGGGGTCGCCCCGCGCGCCGTCCTGCTCCGGTGGCCTCCACCCCGTCGTACCCGTCGCGAGCATCGACGTCGGCTGCGTGCTCGTCGGGGTGACCGGTCGCGGAGGCGGGCGTCGCCGGGGAGCCGGCCCGCGCCTCCCGGGCTGCCGCCGGGCGCTCGGGACGCGTCGGCTGCCACGGTCGTCCGTCCACGATGCCCCCCTCGCCCGCCATGCTACGAGACGCGGCCGGTCCGCCGGTATGCTGGCGCGTCGTCCCCCGAGACGGGGCGACCCCATCGCCCGCACCACCCAGGAGGCAGCATGAGCACCGTCCCCAAGGCCCGGGGTCTCAGCACCCTGTGGCGCACGAAGTCGGTCGAGTCGTCGCTCGCCGACTCGACGGGACCCGAGAACGGGCTGAAGCGCTCGCTCGGCGTCACCGACCTGACCCTCATGGGCATCGCCGTCGCGGTCGGGGCCGGCATCTTCTCGGTGGGCGCCAACGCCGCCGCGAACTTCGCGGGCCCGGGCGTGACGCTGTCGTTCATCCTCGCGGCCGTCACCTGCGGCCTGGCGATCATGTGCTACGCCGAGTTCGCCTCGACCATCCCCGTCGCGGGCAGCGCGTACACCTTCACCTACGCCACCCTCGGCGAGTTCCTGGCCTGGATCATCGGGTGGGACCTCATCCTCGAGACCCTCACCGGGGCGGCCGTGCTGGCCAAGTACTGGGGCATCTACCTCAGCACCGTGTTCTCCGGCTTCGGTCTCGACGTGCCCGACACCCTGTCGATCGGGCCGCTCGAGCTGAGCTGGGCGCCGTTCGTCATCGTCGCGTTCTTCACCGTGCTGCTCGTCCTGGGCACGCAGCTCAGCTCGCGCGTGGGCAGCGTCTTCACCGTGATCAAGGTCGCGATCGTGCTGTTCGTCATCGTCGTCGGCTTCTTCTTCGTCAAGTCGTCGAACTACACGCCCTTCGTCCCGGCGTCGCAGCCCCGCCCGGCCGGCGAGGGAGACGTCTGGACGCAGTCCCTCTTCTCGTTCGTCTCGGGTGCCGAGCCCGCGCAGTACGGCGTCTTCGGCCTGCTCGCCGGTGCCTCGCTCGTCTTCTTCGCCTTCATCGGGTTCGACGTCGTCGCGACCAGCGCCGAAGAGGTCAAGAACCCGCAGAAGACCATGCCCCGCGGCATCTTCCTGGGCCTGGCCATCGTCACCGTGCTCTACGTCATGGTGTCGATCGTGCTCACCGGCATGGTGTCGTACCGCGACCTCGCCGCCGTCGAGGCCCCGACCCTGGCCACGGCCTTCGACCTGGTCGGCGTCGGCTGGGCCGCCCAGGTCATCGCCATCGGAGCCCTCATCGGCCTGACGACGGTCATCATGGTGCTGCTGCTCGGCCTCGCCCGCATCGTCTTCTCGATGGCACGCGACGGCCTGCTGCCCCGCTGGCTCGCGAAGACCTCGGCCGTCCGCAAGACGCCCGTGCGCGTCCAGGTCATCGCCGGTGTGCTCGTCGCCCTGATCGCCGGGTTCACCGACGTCGGCGTCCTGGAGGAGATGATCAACATCGGCACGCTGTCGGCCTTCGTGCTGGTCAGCATCGGCGTCATCGTGCTGCGGCGCACGCGGCCCGACCTGCCGCGCGCGTTCCGGGTGCCGCTGTCGCCCGTGCTGCCGATCCTGTCGGCGGTGCTCTGCGTCTGGCTGATGTTCAACCTGACCACGCTCACCTGGGCACGATTCGCCGTCTGGCTCGTGATCGGCGTCGTCGTGTACTTCGCCTACGGGCGCCGGCACTCGCGGGTCGGTCTCGGCGAGGACGCCGCCGCCCCGGCACCCGCCGTCGACTCCGGTGGCCGTCCGAACTGAGCGGCACCGCCGACCGACGGAGGACCCCGTCCCGGACGATGTGCATCCCGATCCTTCGGGGGCCGTCGTCGGGGACGGGGTCCTTTCGCTGTGTGCCCGGGGTGTGACCGGCGGGACCGGGCCGGGCGCGCCTCCTCGGCCTCAGGAGGCGCGGTGCGGCGCAGGAGGCGCGGTGCCGGTCAGGAGGCCGGGGGCGTGTCGAGCGCGTCGACGGCGGCGACGACCTCGTCGACCTCGGTGCGGGTCGTGTAGTCGACGTGGACGTCGGCGAAGACGACCTTGCCGTCGCGGTCGACGACGAGGACGGTCGGGAACGGAACGTCGGCGGTCGCGTCGGCGTTGCTGTCGGCGACGTCGAATCCGAGGTCGGAGTGCACCGCACGGGCGGCCGCGACCGGCTCGGTCTGGATGCCCAGGGCCCGGACGAACACGTTGCCCGGGTCGGACAGCACCGGGAACTCGAGGCCGCCGTTCGCGACGGACCGTTCGCTGCCCTCGGGCGTCTGGGGGCTGATCGCGACCAGGGCGACGCCGCGCTCCCGCAGTTCGGGCAGCAGGTCGGCCTGGTAGGTCTTGAGCGTCAGGTTGCAGTAGGGGCACCAGGCGCCGCGGTAGAAGACCAGGACGGCCGGGCCCTCACCGACGGTCTCCGACAGCGAGACCTCGTCGCCGGCGGTCGTCACGAGCGTCGCGTCCACGATCGTGTCGCCCACCCGGACGGCGGCCGCGGGGACGCCCGTGTCGCGGAGGGCCGACTGCTCGTCGTCGAGGACCTTCGTGGCCTCCGTGCCGATCTCGGCGGTGAACCCCTCGTTGAACTCGGTCACCTTGTCGGCGATGCGGGTGGGGATGGGGGAGTCGGCGTTCGACATGGGGTCCTCTCGACCGTGACGGGGTGCACCGGGTTCGGGCCGGTCACCTCGGTCGAGGGTAGGCGGATGCGCGCCCGGGGGACCGCACGGGGCGGGGTGGTGTTCGCAATCGTCCGGCCGCGGCCCGGCTCGGGACCGGCCGCGCGCCCGTCCTCGGCGGCCGCACGGCGCCCCGCACGGGCGTGTTGGCTGGTGCGGTGCAGACGTTCCTTCCCTACGCCGACTTCCGTGCCAGCGCCGAGGTGCTCGACGACAAGCGTCTCGGCAAGCAGCGGGTCGAGACGCTCCAGGTCATGCGGGCGCTCGTCGTGCCCGGCTACGGCTGGCAGAGCCATCCGGTCACCGCGATGTGGCGGGGGTACCGGCCGGCGCTGATGGCCTACCAGGTCGAGACCTGCGCGGCCTGGGTCGCTCGGGGCTTCGCCGACACCTGCCTGGACAAGACGCTGGCCACCCTCGACGAGGTCCCCGCCAACGCGGCGGCGTTCCGCGCCGACGAGTTCGAGCTGCCTCCGTGGTTCGGTCGGGAAGACGTCCACCGCTCGCACCGGTCGAAGCTGCTGGCGAAGGCACCCGAGGCCTACGCCGCGGCGTTCGGCGACGAACCCGCCGACCTGGACTACGTCTGGCCCGTGCCGACCTCGGGCGACGCGTCGCGGTGACCCGCGGGGTCACCGGACGGGGTGACCGGGCGGGGTGACCGGCGGGGTCAGGCCGCGCGCGGTGACCGGACGGGGTGACCGGGCGGGGTCAGGCCGCGCGCGCCTCCAGCAGGTCGAGGGCGGCGACGATCTCGTCGACCTCGGTCCGCGTCGTGTAGTCGGTGTGGACGTCGGCGAAGACGACGACCCCGTCGTGGTCGATGACGAGCACGGTGGGGAAGGGGATGTCGCCCGTCGCGTCGGCGTTGCTGTCGGCGACGTCGAACCCGAGCTGGGTGTGGACGGTGCGGGCGTCGGCGCTCGGTTCGGTGCGGATGCCGAGCGCGCCGCTCAGCACGTTGCCCGGGTCGGACAGCACGGGGAACTCGAGGCTGCCGTTCGTCACCGACGCCTCGGAGCCCTCGGGGGTCTGCGGGCTGATCGCGACGAGCGCGACGCCGCGCTCCCGCAGGCGCGGCAGCAGCTCGGCCTGGTAGGTCTTCAGCGTCAGGTTGCAGTACGGGCACCAGGCGCCGCGGTAGAAGACGAGCACGGCGGGCCCCTCGCCGACGGTCTCGGCGAGCGAGACCTCGGTGCCCTGGGGCGTCAACAGCGTCGCCTCGACGACGGTGTCGCCGGGTCGCACGGCGTCGTCGGGCACGCCGGCCTCGCGCAGGGTGCTCTGCTCGTCGTCGAAGACCTTCGAGAAGTCGGGGCCGATCTGCGCGGTGAAGCCCTCGTTGAACTCGGTCACCTGGTCCGCGATGGTGGTGGTGGCGGGGGTGCTGGCGGTGCTGCGGGTGTCGGTGGGGTTGCTGTTCGACATGGTCGTCCTCTCGCGCTGACGGGCTCGCCGGGTACGGCCGTCGGGTGTCGCTGATCGTAGGCACGTCACCTCGGACCGACGCCGATCCGCGTCACGGGGCGTCACACGCGGCCGGACGGCCGGGCGCTCGGGTTCTCGGGCGCTCGGACCCTGCCCTGCCGATCGCCCCTGCATCCCGGCGCTGCTCGGCCGCCGACCCATGCCGCCACGATGTAAACATCCCGCCACACGATTGCGTGGCGGGATGTTCACATCGTGGCGGCGTGGCGGCGTGGCGGCGTGGCGGCGTGCCGGCGTGGCGGTCGTGCACGCGACCGTCAGCTCTGGCAGTGAGGGCACCAGTACGTGTCGCGCAGCTCGAGTTCGCTCTCGCCGAGCTCGCCCCTCTTGATCTTGGTGCCGCAGCGCAGGCACGGTTTGCCCGCCCGGCCGTAGACCCAGTCGGTCGTGCCGCGGAGGTTGCCGGTCGTCGTGCGGTCGACGCGGTCTTTGTTGGCCTGGATCAGCCGGTGCGCGAGGTCGATCATCTTGGGCCGGTTCTCGACCTCGCCGACGGGACGGGTCGGGAGCACGCCTCTCAGGAAGCAGAGTTCGTTGCGGTACACGTTGCCGACACCCGCCAGCACCCGTTGGTCGAGCAGCGCGAGCCCCACCTCGCGGGACGGGTCGGCCTCGAGGTTGGCGAGGGCGCGCGCGGCGTCCCAGTCGGGGCCGAGGAGGTCGGGGCCGAGGTGCGAGACCACGCTGTCGTCGTCGTCGCGGGCCACGAGCTCGACGATGCCGAGGTCGAACCCGACGGCGACCCAGTCGGCGGTCTCGAGCACGACGCGCGCCTGGTAGGCCGGACGTCTCCACTTCGTGCCGTGCCGGTAGACGTGCCACGAGCCCTCCATCTTGAGGTGCGTGTGCAGCGTCAGGTCGCCGATGTGGTGCAGCAGGTGCTTGCCGCGGGCGATCACGTCGTCGATCACCTCACCGCTGAGGTCGACGGTCGCGAACGCCGGCACCCGGAAGTCGCTGGCGGTGAGCGTCTGGCCGTGCAGGACCGCGTCGAGGTTCTTGGCGGCGCGGTAGACGGTGTCTCCTTCGGGCATCGGTCAGGCCCTCAGCCGAATGCCGCTCGGCGTCGGTGCGAACCCCGCGTCGCGCAGGGCGTCGCCGAGGGCGGTGCCCAGAACGAACTCGCCGTCGACCCGTTCGACCGCGAGCTTGCCGATGCGGTTGCGCACGGTGGCGGCCAGCGAACCCGCGGCCAGGGCGAGCTCGCGCTCGTCCGGCTCACCGAAGGTCAGCACCGTCTTGCCGCCGCGCTCCACGTAGACGACGAGCCGCCCGTCGACGAGCACCACGAGCGAACCGGCCTTGCGCCCCGGGCGGTGACCGGACTTCTTCTTGCCGCCCGCGCCTCCTGGGGTGTCGCTCGTCGCACGGTCGTCGCCCCCCGAGGAGGCGCGGGTCGAGCCGGCGGCGGAGCCCGCCTCGGCGCGCTCCCCGGCTCCGGTCGCCGTGGTCGCCGCCGCC
>NZ_JACYNS010000101.1:0-8674 GCF_014839405.1 Frigoribacterium sp. CFBP 13605
CGGAGGCGCGGCCACCGCGCTCGGGACGGTCACCGTACGAGCGCTGGGGGCGGTCGTCGCGCGCCGGGCGGTCGCTGCGGTCGAACGAACGAGGGGCGCGGTCGTCGCGCGCCGGGCGGTCGTTCCGGTCGTACGAACGAGGGGCGCGGTCGTCGCGCGCCGGGCGGTCGTTCCGGTCGTACGAACGAGGGGCACGGTCGTCGCGGGCCGGGCGGTCGCTGCGGTCGTAGCTGCGAGCGCCACGGTCGTCGCGGGGAGCGCGATCGTCGCGTGCGGGGCGGTCCGAGCGGTCCCACGAGCGGGGTCCGCGGTCGGAGCCCCGGGCGGCGTCGCGGCCACCGTCGCGGCCGTAGCCGCGGGCGGCCTCGCGGCCACCGTCACGGCCGAAGCGAGGAGCGGCGTCGCGGCCACGCTCGCCGTTGCGGCTGTCGAAGTCTCGGTTGCCGAAGCGGTTGCCGCCGGCCGGCTTCTCGCGGGGCTCCCAGTTGGGGCGGCGGTCGTCGGAGCGGGCCGCGCCGGGGGCACGGTTGCCGCCGCCGTCACGGGTGCCGAACTCGCGGCGTCCGCGGTCGGCGCGCTCGCTGGCGTCCCAGCGCTTCTTGGGGGCAGGGGCCCCGGCCTCGTCGGCGCGGTGGCCGCGGTGCTTGGGGCTCTTCGAGCCGGCCTTGGGGGCACCGCCGGTGCGGTCGGTGCGCGGGCGGGAGTTGTCGTAAGGAGACATGGAGGAGTTCTTTCCGGGCTTGTCAGAGATGACGCGAAGAAATACCCGGGCAGCCATTGACCAGGACCGTTCACAATCGTGAATTCATCCCGTCGTGACTCGACGGGAATCCGGCCCACAAGACTTACAAACCCTCGTGCTGTTCAAAGCTGTGCATGATCGGCACCACCAGGTGCCGATGTGCTCGCGCCACAGGCGCGGTGTCTTGAGCCGACCCACCTACGATACCCGAGCCTCCCCCGAACCGGAAGCCCCGCCTCCTCGGGCACGCCGACCGAGGTCACCCCCGGGCGGCAGCCGTCTCGGCACCCTCGGCACGCTCGGCACCCGCGGCGCCCTCGCCCGACTCCGCCGCCCGTCGGTCGGCCCGGCGTTCGCCGATGCGCTCGAACAGGTAGTAGATGACGGGCAGCACCACGAGCGTCAGCAGGGTGGACGACACGAGCCCGCCGATCACGACGATGGCGAGCGGCTGCGAGATGAAGCCGCCGTGCCCGGTCACGCCGAGCGCCATCGGGGTGAGCGCGAAGATCGTGGCCGCCGCCGTCATGAGGATCGGCCGCAACCGCCGCGACGCTCCCTCGAGCAGCGCCTCGCGCACGCGCAGACCCTTCTCGCGGTACTGGTTCACGAGGTCGATCAGCACGATGGCGTTGGTCACCACGATGCCGACGAGCATGAGCACGCCGATCAGCGACGCCACCCCGAGCGGCACGCCCGAGGCGAGCTGCAACAGGATCGCCCCGGTCGCCGCGAACGGGATCGACACGAGCAGCAGCAACGGCTGGATCAGGCTGCGGAACGTCGCCACCATCACGATGTAGACGATCAGGATCGCGATCAGCACGGCGAGGCCGAGCTGCGAGAAGGCGTTGGCCTGGTCGGCCGTCGCCCCACCGATGGTCGCGTCGGTCCCGTCGGGCAGGTCGACGGCGGCCACGGCGTCGGACACCTCGGTGCCGGCGGCCGAGAGGTCGTCGCTCGACGGCGTGATCGTCACGGTCGCCGAACGTACCGCGTCGGTCGTCGTGACGGAGGTCGGCCCGGTCGTCTGCTCGACCGTGGCGATGGAGTCGAGGCGCACGGGCCCGGTCGGGCTCGGCAGCTCGAGGGCCTTCAGCTCGTCGATGGTCGCCGGCGGCGTCGGGTCGACCGTGTAGACGTCGACCGAGCTGTCGTCGATCTCGAGCGACCCCACCCGGAAGGGCTGGATGGCCTGCGACACGATGCCCCCCACGGCGACCTCGCTGTAGCCGAGGGCCGCGGCCGCGACACGGTCGACCTGCACGCCGATGACCGGCTGGGCCGCCTGCAGGTTGGAGCTGGCCTCGGCGGTGCCGGGAAGCCCCTGCACCTTCTTCAGCACGGCATCCGTCGCGGTCTGCAGGCTGTCGGGGTCGGGTGCCGTGACGTCGACGGTGATGTCGTTGCTCGTGCCGAAGCCGCTCGACGCCGAGACCTCGATCTCGCCCGCGTCCGTGACGTCGTCCAGCCGGGACCGGACGTCGGCCTGCAGGGCGTCCTGGTCGGCGCTCTCGTCGGTGGTGATCGAGTAGGTGACGGTGCTGTCGCCCGATCCTCCGAGGAAGCTCGCGATCGACGTCCCGCTCGAGCCGATGGTCAGCTGCACCGTCTCGATGCCGTCGACGCCCTCGAGCACCTGCTCGACCCGGTCGGCGGCGTCGGACTGCGTCTGCAGGCTCGACGCGGGCGGCAGGGTCTGCGTGACGCTGAACGTGTTCTGCCCGCTCGCCCCGAGGAAGTTCGTCTTCATGAAGGGGATGACGGCGCCCGTGCCCACGAGGATGAGCAACGCCACGAGGATCGTCACGACCGGACGCTGCAGGGTGCCCCGCAGCACCGGGACGTACGCGCGACGCAGGCGGTCGAGCGGTCGGGTGTCGGACGGGTCGGAGGCGCGGGTCGTCAACGACTCGACCGTCGCCCCCTCGACGGCGGCGGCCTCGCCCCCCGGCGCGTGCTTGTGGGCCTTCGGTGCCCGGAGGAACCAGTACGCCAGCACGGGCACGATCGTCAGCGCGACGAAGAGCGACGCGACGAGCGCGATGGTGACCGTCAGGGCGAACGGCCGGAACAGCTCGCCGGTGATGTTGCCGACGAAGGCCAGCGGCAGGAAGACCACGACGGTCGTGACCGTGGACGCGGTGATGGCACCCGCCACCTCGCGGACGCCGACCTTGATCGCCTCGAGCCGGTCGACGCCCGCGGTGAGGTGCCGCTTGATGTTCTCGATGACGACGATCGAGTCGTCGACCACGCGGCCGATGGCGATCGTCAGCGCACCCAGGGTCAGGATGTTCAGGGTGTAGTCCGCCGCCTGCAGCCCGATGAACGTGATGAGCACGCTCGTCGGGATGCTGATGGCGGTGACGATGGTCGACCGGATCGACAGCAGGAAGACCAGGATGACGATCACGGCGAACACGAGGCCGAGCAGCCCCTCTTCGGCGAGCGCGTCGATCGACTGCTGGATGAACGGCGCCTGGTCGAACACCACCGACAGCTCCACGCCGTCACCCAGGTCGGAGGCGAGGCCCGGGATGGCGTCGCGAACGGTCTGCGACACGTCGACGGTGTTGGCGTCGAGGGTCTTGGTGATGGCGACCGTGAGGGCGTCCTGCCCGTCGACGCGGCTGATCGAGGTGACGGGTGCGCCGGTCAGCTGCACGTCGGCGACGTCGCCGATCGTCGTGGCCGAGGTGCCGCCGAGGAGCGGGAGGGCGCGGATCTCGTCGACGCTCGTGAGTCTCTGACCCGCCTGGATGGACAGCGTCTTGCCGTCCTGCGTGAGGGTGCCGCCGGGGATCAGCGTGCCGTTGGCGTCGAGGGCGTCCTGGAAGGCGGCCGTGGTCAGCCCCGCGGCGGCGAGCGCCGTCTGGTCGGGCGAGATGGTGACGCGTTGGCCGGCGTCGCCGTAGATCGAGGCCTCGCGGACGCCGTCGAGCTTCTGCAGGTCGGGCACCGTGACGGTGGTCAGCCGGTCGACGAGGGCCTGCGAGTCGGCCGAGTCGTAGCCGGTGACGGCGATCTGGATGACGGGCAGGTCGTCGAGGCTGCCCGTGACCACCTGGGTGTCGACGGAGTCGGGCAGCGAGAGCCGGTTGATCGCCGACTGGATCTTCTGCTCGGCCGAGTCGAGGTCGGTGCCGTAGGTGAACTCGGCCGAGACCGTGCTCTGCGAGGTGCTCGAGGTCGCCGAGGTGCCCTCGAGCCCGGGGATGATCTGGACGGCCTGTTCGATCGGGGTCGAGACGTCCTCGTTGACGACCTCGGGCGTGGCCCCCGGGTACGAGCTGACGATCGCGATCTGCGGGAACTGCACGTTGGGCGCGAGCTCTTGCTTGAGCGAGGTGAGGGCGATGCCGCCGAAGACGGCGACGACGATGGTGACGAGGGCGATCAGCGCGCGGTTGCGCAGGCTGAAGACGGACAGCAGGTGCACGGTGCTCCGGTGGTGAGAGGGAGAGCGGAGGAGGCGCGGTGAACGACGTGCACCGCACCTCCATTGTCACCAGCCTCTCTGGGAACTGGCGGCGGTTCCTTTCACGCTGTGCAGATCCCTGCCTGGTCACCGTGACGGGGACGAGCCGACCGCACGACCCGGCTCAGACCACCTCGGCCAGCAGGGGCGAGGTCGGCGCCTGCACCCCGTCGACCCCGTCCCACGCCGCGCGCAGGGCCCCGAGCGCCCGGTCCGTGTCGCTGTCGGCGTACGAGAACGGCACGCGGAGGAACCGCTCGAACGCCCCGTCGATGCCGAACACCGGGCCGGCCGCGAGCAGCAGGCCCTCCCGGCGGGCCGCGAGGGTGAGCTGCGAACTGACCGGTGCCCCGAGCCCCACCCAGGTGGTGAGGCCGCCCGCCGGCGACGGCACCTGCCACGACGGGAACGCCTCCCTCAGGCCGTGGACGACGCGGTCGCGACCTCGTCTCAGGTGGCCGGCCCGCGCCTCCAGCACGCGGTCGAAGTCGCCGAGCAGCTCGGCGACCACCAGCTGCTCGAGCACGGGGGTGCCCAGGTCGCCTGCCGAGCGGGCGCGCACGAGCCGCTCGACGAGCGGGCGCTCGGCACGGATCCAGCCGATGCGCAGCCCACCCCAGAGCGACTTGCCGACCGAGCCGATCGTGACCGCGCGTCCGTACGCGGCCATCGGCGAGGGGGCGTCGCGACGGTCGTCGATCGCCATCTCGGCCATGGTCTCGTCGGCGATCACGACGGTGCCCTCGGCGGCCGCCGCCTCGAGCACGCGCGCCCGCTGGTCGGCGGGCATCGTCGCGCCCGTGGGGTTGTGGAAGTCGGGCATCAGGTAGGCCACCGGCGGGCTGGTGCGCCGCAGGGTCTGCATGAGCGCCGCTTCGTCCCAGCCGTCGTCGACGGTGACGCTGACCGGCACCAGGCGGGCGCCGGCGCCGCGGAGGGCCTCGAAGGCGTGCGGGTAGCCGGGCGCCTCGACGACGGCCCGGTCGCCGCGCGAGACCAGCACGCGGGCGAGCAGCGCGATCGCGTGCTGCGCCCCGAGGGTCACGACGATCTGGTCGGCAGTCGTCTCGAGCCCCCGCCGTCGGTACCGTTCGGCGATCGCCTCGCGCAGCACCGGCCGCCCGACCGGGTCGTAGCCCGGGTCGTCCAGGTACGCGCCGAGCCGCCCCGCCGCCCGTTGCGCCGCCTCGGCGATGCCGTCGACCGCGGGCAGCGCCGCCTTCGTCAGGTCGAGCAGCCCCTCGGTCGTCGTCGGACGCGGCACCGAGGCGCGGGCCGGCAGCCGGACGACGCTGCCGCTGCCCCGCACGCTGTCGACGTGCCCCGTGTCGCGGAGGGCGGCGTAGGCCGCGGCCACGGTCGTGCGACTGACCCCGAGGTGCGCGCAGAGGTCGCGTTCGGACGGCAGGCGGGTGCCGACCGGCAGCCGGCCGTCGAGCACGAGCAGGCGGATGCGGTCGGCGAGCGCCAGGTAGCCGGGAACCGAGGAGGCGCGCCACGAGTCGAGCAGGACGCCGAGCGCCCGCGACGAGACCGTGGTGGCACCGTGGTCGAGGTTGGTCACGCGGCCACCCTAGGCGGATTGGACCCTTGCCACCAGGCCAGTCGAGCGATTGGATCGACCCCATGCTCCTCTCGCGTCGCCTGCTGCAGTTGTTCGTCGGCCTCACCGCCTACGGCTTCGCCATCGCCCTCATGGTCCGCGCGGGCATCGGCGTCGCCCCGTGGGACGTGCTGTCACAGGGGCTCGTCCGCCACACCGGGCTGACGTTCGGCACCGTCACGTTCGTCACGAGCCTCGTCGTGCTCCTGCTCTGGATCCCCCTGCGCCAGCGACCCCGCTTCGGCACGATCGCCAACACCCTGATGATCGGTCCGGTCGCCGACCTCGGCCTGCGCGTCCTGCCACAGCAGACCGAGTGGTGGGCACAAGGCCTGACCTTCGCGGGCGGCCTGCTGTTGCTCGCCGTCGCGAGCGGCCTCTACATCGGAGCCGACTTCGGGCCGGGCCCTCGCGACGGGCTCATGCTCGGCCTCCACGCCCGGTTGGGCTGGCGGGTGGGCGTCGCGCGCACCGTCATCGAACTCACGGTCCTCGCCGCGGGGTGGCTGCTCGGCGGGCAGGTCGGCATCGGCACGGCGGCCGAGGCCCTGCTCATCGGCCCGCTCGTGGCGATCACGTTGCCGCTCTTCGCCCGGCGCCGGGTGGCGACCTCCGTGGTCGCCCCGGCCCGCGCCTCCTCGCCTGCCTGAGCCGCGGCCGGTACGAACCAGTTCGGACCGACCCGCGCTGACCGGGAATAAATCGTCCACGAGCGAAGTTGACAGGCCCTCGCACGGGAGTAGAGTCGCCGCTCGTGACCAACGACACCCGGTCGCCGAAGCGTTGGCTGATCGGTGAACCCCTCCCCTCGGAGAAGCTCGAGGGGCAGCTGCTCCCGAAGCACCTCGCACTGCCGATCTTCGCCAGCGACCCGCTCAGCTCGGTGGCCTACGCGCCGCAAGAACTGCTGATGATCCTGCTGATCGGCGGCCTCGGGTTCCTGACCCTCGCGCCGTGGGTGGCCGTCGCGGTCGTCGTCCTGCTGCTGGTCGTGGTGGCGTCGTACCGTCAGCTGATCAAGGCGTACCCGTCGGGCGGCGGCGACTACGAGGTCGCCCACAAGAACCTCGGCGAGAAGGCCGGGCTCGTGGTCGCCTCGGCGCTGCTCGTCGACTACGTCATGACGGTGGCCGTCTCGGTCGCCTCGGGCGTGGACAACATCATCTCGGCCGTGCCCGAACTGGCGCCGGTGCGCGTCGAGCTCGCGATCTTCTTCGTCGTCCTGCTGGCGGCCGTCAACCTCCGGGGCGTGCGCGAGTCGAGCAAGGCCTTCGCGATCCCCACCTACCTCTTCGTGTCGAGCGTCTTCGTCATGATCGTCATCGCCCTGGTGCGCACCGCCCTCGGCGACCCGCCCGTCGCCGAGAGCGCCGAGTACACGGTGCAGGCCGACCAGCTGACGCAGGCCGCCTTCATCCTGCTGTTGCTCCGGGCCTTCTCGAGCGGCTGCTCGGCCCTGACCGGCGTCGAGGCGATCGCCAACGGCGTGCCCGCGTTCCGGCGGCCCAAGGTGCAGAACGCCCAGAAGACCCTCGTGCTGATGGGCAGCATCGCCATCGTCCTGTTCGCCGGCCTCGTCGCCGTCGCCTTGATCGCCAAGGTGCACTACGCCGAGGACGCCTGCGACCTCCAGGGGTTCGTCGACTGCGCCACCACGCCGCAGCGCAGCCTCGTCGCGCAGATCGCGAGCGCGGTCTTCGGCGGGTCGCTGTTCGGCATCCCCTTCTACGTGCTCCAGGCCTGCACCGCGGCGGTGCTGTTGCTGGCGGCGAACACGGCCTTCAACGGGTTCCCCTTGCTCGGGTCGATCCTGGCCCGCGACCAGTACGCCCCCAAGGCGCTCAACACGCGCGGCGACCGACTAATCTACTCGAACGGCGTGATCGTGCTGGCGCTGGTGGCCTGCGCCATCCTGCTCGTCTACCAGGCCAGCGTCACCGGGCTGATCCAGCTGTACATCATCGGCGTCTTCGTCTCGTTCACGCTCGGCCAGACCGGCATGGTCGTCCACTGGACCCGCATGCTGCGCGAGGGATGCGCCGACCGTGGAGCGGTGTACCGCGCCCGCGGCATCAACGCCTTCGGCGCCCTGCTCACGGCGTCGGTGTTGATCGTCGTGACGGTGACCAAGTTCACGCACGGCGCCTGGCTGGTGTTCGTCATCATGCCGATCCTCTTCGTGCTGATGCTCGGCGTGAACCGCTACTACCGGGACGTGCTCGTCGAGATCGAGCCCGACGCCACGACGCAGTTCGGCTCGCACGGCGACCACGCGATCGTGCTGGTCGGCACCATGCAGAAGCCCGTGCTGAAGGCCCTCGACTACGCCATCGCCGCACGCCACGAGTCGCTCGAGGCGATCCACGTGGGCATCGACGACGAAGCAACGGCGCTCCTGCAGCGTCAGTGGGCCGAGCAGGACATCGAGGTGCCCCTGCGCATCGTCGCCTCGCCGTACCGCGACATCAGCATGCCGCTGATCAAGTACATCAAGGCCCACCGTGAAGAGCACGGCAGCGAGGTCGTCACGGTCTACACGCCCATCTACATCGTCGGCCACTGGTGGGAGGCCGCGCTGCACAACCACAAGAGCCGCCGCATCCGCCAGAAGCTCATGCTCGTGCACGGCGTGACGATCTCGCTCGTGCCGTGGCTGCTCGACTCGTCCGAGGTGCTCTACGGGCGTCGATCGCGGCCGATCCCCGGCCAGGACCGCCGTGGGGAGCCGATCCGCCCCCGCCCCGTGCCGCGCCGCGTGCTCGAGCCGGCCGGTCGCCGGTCGGGCGCCGCCGGCGGGGCCCTGGGCGCCGACGCGGGCCCGGACGGCCGCGCCGGGGCGGCGGTCGAA
>NZ_JACYNS010000102.1:0-8649 GCF_014839405.1 Frigoribacterium sp. CFBP 13605
GCGGCACCCTGCCGTCGGGCAGCGGCGAGGCGGCGCCCACCGCGCTCCCGTCCGACCGACCCGAGGACGACCCCGGCACGTCGCCGGGCGTGGTCGAGCCGGCGGGGACGCCGTCGGCGACACCGGTCCCACCCGCGGCCCCGACACCGGCGGTCGACGATCCGGCGGACCCCTCGACCTGGGTCGTGTCCACCGACCGCATCGGACCGCTCGTCCTCGGCGGCCGGCTCGAGGACCAGGCCGCTCTGCTGACGACGTTCGAGCGGGGGCCGGACGACGGCTCCGGCTGTCCGGCGTCGTTCTTCTCGGACGGACGGGGGCTGACCCTCGCCCTCTCGCGGGCATCGTCGCCGGACACGACCGAGATCGCGACGGTCTCCTCCACCCTGGCGGTCGATCCGGCCGCCCTCGCGAGCGCCACCCCCCGCACCGCGTCTGGCATCGGCCTCGGCGACGACGAGGGACGACTCCTCGCCGCGTACCCGGACGCCGAGCTCACGCTCGACCACGACGAGAACTACGGGACGCAGTACGCCGTCGCGGGCGACGACGGGCGCTACCTCGTGTTCGTGGTGGGGACCTCCGAGCGGATCACCCAGATGAGCGTGGGCACGACGCGGATCGCCCCGCCCGAGTACTGCGGATGAGACGTGACCCCGCGCCTCGGCCGGGAGGCGCCGGGCACGGGCAGGCCCGGCCCACGCGGGCCGGGTAAGCTCGGGGACCATGATCGCACTGGATTTCTCTGAGCAGATTGCCGCCCTCCGGGCCACGTTCGAAGACATCCGTGCGGTGATCGGGCAAGACCGTCTCGTCGCCGAGATCGCCGAGCTCAGCGAACAGGCCTCGGCCCCCGACCTGTGGGACGACACCGACAACGCGCAGAAGGTCACCAGCGCCCTCAGCCACCGGCAGTCCGAGCTCGAGAAGCTCGAGACCACCGAGGCGCGGCTCGACGACCTCGAGGTGCTCGTCGAGATGGCGAACGACGGCGACGACCAAGAGAGCGCCGACGAGGCCCAGGCCGAACTCAGGGCACTGCAGAAAATGATGGACGTCCTCGAGGTGCAGACGCTGCTCGACGGCGAGTACGACCCGCGCCCGGCCGTCATCACGATCCGCGCCGGGGCCGGCGGGGTCGACGCCGCCGACTTCGCCGAGATGCTGCTGCGCATGTACCTGCGCTACGCCGAGAAGCACGGCATGTCCGCCACCGTCATGGACACCAGCTACGCCGAAGAGGCCGGCATCAAGAGCGCCACCTTCGAGATCGACGCCCCTTACGCCTTCGGCACGCTCAGCGTCGAGGCAGGCACGCACCGGCTCGTGCGCATGAGCCCCTTCGGCGCCGCCGGCAAGCGCCAGACCAGCTTCGCCGCGGTCGAGGTCATCCCGCTGATGGAAGAGACCGAGTCGATCGACATCCCCGAGAACGACATCCGCGTCGACGTCTTCCGGTCCTCGGGCCCCGGCGGTCAGAGCGTCAACACGACCGACTCGGCCGTGCGGCTGACGCACATCCCGACCGGCACCGTCGTCTCGATGCAGAACGAGAAGAGCCAGATCCAGAACCGCGCCGCCGCCATGCGCGTGCTGCAGTCGCGCCTCCTGCTGCTGCAGAAAGAAGCCGAGAACGCCAAGAAGAAAGAGTTGGCGGGCAACATCACCGCCAGCTGGGGCGACCAGATCCGCAGCTACGTGCTGGCGCCCTACCAGATGGTCAAAGACCTGCGCAGCGAGCACGAGGTCAACAACCCCTCGAACGTCTTCGACGGCGATCTCGACGGCTTCATCTCGGCGGGCATCCGCTGGCGCAAGCGCGACGACCAGGACTGACCGGGCGTCGCCCGCCCGGCGGCTCCCAGCACATCCATAGCCGCCCCGCCGCAGCGAGTCGCTGCGACGATCGTCGCCGGCCGCACTTAGGGTGATCCCCGTCATGATTCGGTTTGATGAAGTCACCAAGGTCTACGTCGGCAACCCCCGGCCCGCGCTGAACGCCGTCACCCTCGAGATCCTCAAGGGCGAGTTCGTGTTCCTCGTCGGGGCGAGCGGCTCCGGCAAGTCGAGCTTCCTGCGGCTCGTGCTGAAGGAAGAGAAGCCGTCCCAGGGCCAGATCCACGTCCTCGGGCAGCGTCTGGGCACGCTCTCGAGCCGCAAGGTGCCCTACTTCCGGCGCAACCTCGGCGTCGTGTTCCAGGACTTCCGGCTGCTGCCGCAGAAGAACGTGTTCGACAACGTCGCGTTCAGCCTCCAGGTCATCGGCAAGAGCAAGGGCTTCATCCAGGAGGCCGTGCCCGACGTCCTCAAGATGGTCGGCCTGGTCGGCAAGCAGCACCGTCTGCCGCACGAGCTCTCGGGCGGCGAGCAGCAGCGCGTCGCCATCGCCCGTGCGATCGTCAACAAGCCGGCGATCCTGCTGGCCGACGAGCCCACCGGCAACCTCGACCCGTCGACCAGCGCCGGCATCATGACCCTGCTCGAGCGCATCAACGCCGGCGGCACGACGGTCATCATGGCGACCCACGACGCGGGCATCGTCGACCAGATGCAACGACGGGTGATCGAGCTCAGCGCGGGCAACATCCTCCGCGACGAGCGTCACGGCGGCTACCAGACCCAGGCGGTGCCCATCCAGGCCATCGGGGTCGAGGACCTCAGCACGAGAGGGGCCGACGCATGAGACTCGGACTCGTCATGAGCGAGGTCGGCAGCGGCCTCCGTCGCAACGCCTCGATGGTCATCTCCGTCGTGCTCGTCACGTTCATCTCGCTGACCTTCGTCGGCACCGCGGCCCTGTTGCAGATGCAGATCACGCAGATGAAGGGCTACTGGTACGACAAGGCCCAGGTCGCCGTCTACCTCTGCACCGACACCGACACGACCGGCAACTGCACCGGGGCGATGGCGACCAAGGACCAGATCGACGGCGTCCGCGCCCAGCTCGACAGCGACGTCCTGACTCCCTACGTCGACAAGTTCTACTTCGAGGACCAGACCCAGGCCTACGACCGCTTCAAGCAGCAGTTCGCCGACAGCCCGGCCACCGAGTTCGTGCAGCCGGCGTACCTCAACGAGACCTTCTGGGTGAACCTCAAGGACCCGACGCAGTCCGACGTCCTGACCGAGAGCCTGTCGAGCCTGGCCGGCGTCCAGAGCGTCGTCGACCAGCGCGGGTACCTCGACCCGATCTTCTCGGTGCTGAACGCGGCGAGCTACACGGCCATCGGCATCGCCTCCCTCATGTTGATCGCTGCCGTGCTGCTGATCGCCACGACCATCCGGTTGAGCGCGTTCAGCCGGCGTCGAGAACTCGGCATCATGCGCCTGGTCGGGGCGTCCAACCGGTTCATCCAGACGCCGTTCATCCTCGAGGGGGTGATCGCGGCCCTCGTGGGCTCGTTGCTGGCCGGTGGGGCGATCGTCGCGATCGTGAACTTCTTCGTGAAGGGCTACCTGGCGGTGACCTTCCAGGGCACGCCGTTCATCGGACTGCGGGACGCCGCCCTGGTCGTGCCGATCGTCATCGTCGTCGGCATCCTGCTCGCAGCCCTCAGCGCGAACGTCGCCATCAGGCGCTACCTCAAGGTTTAGAAGCCGGCCCCGTGAAGGAGGCGCGGTGTCCGTCAGACGGGCATCGCGCCTCCTTCGCTGTATACTGAACGGCTGCCTGTCGGCAGCACCCCCACCCGAACGACCAGGAGGCCAGCGTGGCGAAAGAACGCGGTGAGAAGGTCGTGGCCACGAACCGCCGCGCGCGCCACGACTACACGATCGAGACGACGTACGAGGCGGGCATCGTCCTGAGCGGCACCGAGGTCAAGTCGCTGCGGCAGGGCCGCGCGTCGCTGGTCGACGGGTACGCGTTCGTCGACGCCGGCGAGGCCTGGCTCGACGCCGTGCACATTCCCGAGTACACCGAGGGCACCTGGAACAACCACGCACCCCGGCGCAAGCGCAAACTGCTGCTGCACCGCCACGAGATCGACAAGATCGGGCAGAAGACCAAGGAGGGCGGCTTCACGGTCGTCCCGCTCAAGATCTACTTCAGCGACGGTCGGGCCAAGGTCGAGATCGCCCTCGCGAAGGGAAAGCGCGAGTACGACAAGCGCCAGACCCTGCGCGAGCGCACCGCGACGCGCGAGGCGCAGTCGGCGATGTCGGCGCGCAAGCACCTGGGGGAGTGACCGGTCGGTCGTCGGGCACGGGCGGGCGGGTCGCCGACGGTGGCGCGAACGCGTCGGACGACGTAGACTGATGGGCCGCACGGAAACGTGCGTTGGTAATTCAAGAGCGTGTGACGACGGCCCCCTCATGGGGATGATCGGTTTCGACATCGCCTGTGTGCGAACGAGAAGCGGGCCGAGGATCCAGGGTTATCTCGTAAACGATCTCTGGAAAACAATAAGTGCCAATAACAAGCGCACTGACTTCGCTCTCGCTGCGTAAGCAGTAGAGCCACATGGAGTCCGTCAGTCTGGTGACCGCCTTCTAACCAGATCCTGACGTCATTTAGATGGCTTGCTGTGTGACTACGCCTGGGGGTCACACGGGACTTGCACTCGGGCTGGGCTCGTCGACCTAGAAGCCAGTAACAAAGGTCGGAGCCGAGCAGAACGCCTCATCTGGCTACGCCCGTAGAATGCGTGCAATCTCAGCGATGGACGGGGGTTCAATTCCCCCCATCTCCACCACCGGTCGTCGTCACACCTCTCGAACACCGAACGCCCCCGCCTCTCGAGGCGGGGGCGTTCGTGCGTCCCGGGCCTGAGCGGTCCGCGCCGTGTCGCACCGCCGGATGAGCATCGCACCGCCGAAGTGGACGGTGCGACGTTCATCCGGCGGTGCGACACCTGCGAAGGGAACCGGGGGGACCGGGGGCCGGGGGTGGCCGCCGCCGGACGCGGAACGGCCCCCGCCGCTGCCGAGGCAGCGACGGGGGCCGTCGTCGTGGTGCGGGTGTTACTCGCCGGCCACGTCGGTGGTCGCGAGCTTCGCGCGGCGGCGAGCGAGGACCATCAGCGTCGAGCCGAGCAGCAGCACGGCGGCGCCGATGCCGATGGCGGCCTCGGTGCCCTCGCTACCCGTGTACGCCAGGCCCGTGGTGCCGGTGGCGATCGGGGTGGCGGGCAGGGCTGCGGGCGTCACGGCGGCGACGAGGCTGAACGCCACGTCGGCCGAGGGGGCCGAGACGATCGGCTGACCGGCGGCGTCGAGCACCGGCGCGCCGTCGGCGTCGAGGAGGAACGACACGGCGGCGGCCGTGTAGTCGTTCGGCGTCAGGGCGAGGGTGACGGTCCAGTTGCCGGCGGCGTCGACCACGATCGGGTCGGCGGGGTCGGCGGGGACCGCAGCGGCGGCGGCGCGTCCGTTCTCGGCGGCCTCGAGCTCGTCCAGCTGGTCCGTCGGGACGACGGCCAGCAGGATGTTCGAGCCGGGGGTGCCGGTGCCCTCGAAGGTGACCTGGTCACCGACGACGACCTGACCCTGGGTGGGCGAGGTGATCACCGGGGCGTCGAGGACGACGGCCGCGGCCTCGAGGGTGAAGTCGACCGGGGTCGAGTCGTCGGAGGCGACGGGGAGACCGTCCTCGTCGAGGACCGGCTGGCCGGCGGCGTCGAGCAGGACCTGGACCGCGACGGCCGTGTAGTCGCCGGGCTGGAGGGCCGCGGTGACGGTCCAGTCGCCGTTCTCGTCGACGACGATGCGCGCGGCCGGGTCGTCGGCGAGGGTGCTGACGGAGTCGGTCGGAGTGACGACGAGGCCGATGTCGGCGCCGGGGGTGCCGGTGCCCTCGAAGGTGACCTCGGTGCCGGTGACGGTCGCGCCCTGGGCGGGCGCGGTGATGACCGGGGCGGGCAGGGTGACCGGCGTGGTCGGGGGCGTCACGACGGCGGGGAGCGTGAAGTCACGCGTCACCGGCTCGAGGCCGCTGCCGCCGACGATGCCCGTGACCGTGACCGTCTGGGCCGTGGCGGCGGCGTCGGCGTAGGTGAAGGGGATCGAGTAGGTCGTGCCGTTGCCGAGGTTGGCACGGCCGAGCTCGACGCCGGCGGAGCTCACGATGACGGTCGAGCCCTCGGTCGCCGTTCCGGAGAAGACGACGTCGCGGCTGCCGGTCGGGGTGTTCGCGACGGGCGTCTCGAGGGTGAGGTACTTGCCGATCGGCAGGACGAACGACAGGGGCTGCGCGTCGGAGAAGCCGCTGCCGCCGACGACACCGTCGACGAAGACGCTCTGTTCGCGGGGGGCGGTGACGGGGTACGAGGGCAGGACGGCCGTGAAGGCTCCGGTCGTGGTGTCCGTCGTGGTCTGCACGAGACGCGTGGTCCGCGTGTCGTCGGTGAAGACGTTGATGGAGGCCCCGGGAACCGCGGTACCCACGATCGAGACGTCGCGCGAGGTCGTCGCGCCACCGTCCGTCGGGCTGGTGATGTCCAGCATGCCGTCGGCCGCGTTGGCCGCCGTGGTGGAGAGGAGGGCCCCTCCGAGGGCGAGCGTGAGGACGGCCGGGACGGCCACCGCACGGCGCCAGGAGAACTTGGTGATCACGTGGTGAGTGCTTTCTTGATCGGTGGTGCAAGCGTCATCGCTTGTCCGCCCCCGGCCCAGCGCCGGGTGAGACGCGCAGCACGAAGGGAACCCCCCGTGCCCACCGAACCTATCCGGAACCTGAGAGAAACCCACCGAACTGTCCGGAATGCGCAGGGTGGTTGTCGGGTCACCCCTGTTTCACCTGGGTGGGAGTCGACACCGGGGCCGGCGGATCGGCAGGCGTCAGACCGGCGCGGGCCCCGACGACCCCCGCCGCACGAGCGACGCGGGTGGCGCCTCGACCGACGCCACGCCCTCACCCGCGAGCACGCCGAGCAGCATGCCGGCGGCCACCTCGCCGAGGCGTTGCACGTCGTGGCTGACCGCCGAGAGCGGAGGCGTCGACAACTGGCACTGCGACGAGTCGTCCCACGCCACGAGCGTCAGTCGCGTCGGCACCTCGACCCCGAGTCGTTGCGCCGCGGCGAGGCCGCCGAGCGCCATCTGGTCGTTGTCGAAGACGACGGCCGTCGGCGGCGTAGGCCCCGAGAGCAGACGCGAGAGGGCGGCCGCGCCGGCGTCCCACGAGTAGTCGCCCTCGATCGTCTCGACGACGGACGAGGAGGCGCGACTCGCGGCGACCAGCGCCTCCTGCCTGACCTGCGTGTGCAGCAGCGCCACCGGGCCCGACACGTGCGCGAGTCGACGGTGCCCGTCCGCGACGAGCGCGGCGACGGTGTCGCGCATGGCGACGCCGTCGCCGGTCCAGACGGCGGGCAGGTCTCCCGAGAGGGCGGGGTCGCCGAGCACGACCGCGGGCAGGCCGAGCTCGCGCAGCAGGGCCGGTCGGGGATCGTCGTCGGTGAGGTCGACGAGGACGACCGCGCCGAAGTCGCCCGAGGCCGCCCACCGCCGGTAGGCCGACAGCTCGGCGTCGCGGTCGGCGAGGGCCTGCAGCAGCAGGGTGTGGCCGCGCGGGCGCAGCACCCGTTCGATGCCGGCGATGAGTTCGTGGTAGAACGGCTCCGCCCCCAAGATCTCGCCGGGGCGGACGAGGGCGAGACCGACACGACGGCGGTCGCCCGGCCCGGCAGGGGCCACCCGGGTGTCGACGATCGAGTCGGTCATGCGCCCGAACCTACAGCCCCCGACAGGTCGGAGCGACGCCCGTGGTGACCCGCGACCCCGACCGGACCCCGACGCACCCCCCTGCCCGGCCCGCGACGCCGTGGCGGTCGCACACCTCGCCGCCCACCCCGGCACAGCCCACGGCGCAGCCCGCGCCACAGCCCACGGCGCAGCCCGCGCCGCAGACCAGCCGCGAACTCGTGGTCGACCTCGTGCGGTCGTCGGGCCCGATCAGCCGTGTCGAGCTCGCCCAGGCCAGTGGACTGACGCAGGCGTCGATCTCGACGATCGTCCGGCGGTTGCTGGACGAGGGGCTCGTCCGGGAGACCGGCCGGGTCGCGTCGACCGGTGGCAAGCCGCGCACGATGGTCGAGATCAACCCGCGTGCCGTCTACGGCATGGGAGTGCAGATCGGTGAGGACGCGCTCACCTACGTCGTCACCGACATGCGCGGGGGAGTCGTCGGGCGCCTGCAGGTCGACGCCGGGCCCGCCGCGTCCGACGACGTCACGGCCGCCGCGGTCCGCATCGTCGACGGCTTCCACGACGTCGTCGGCAGCCTCGGCCTCGCGAGCGGGGCGGTGGCCGGCCTGGCCGTCGTCGGTCCCCGTGCCACCCTCGCCCACGGGGTGCGTACCGGGCCCCGGTCGACCGAGAGCGCCCTCCACGCCGGGCTGCACGCCGCGCTGGCCCTGCGCCTCGGCCTGCCCGTGATCGTCGACAACGATGCGGCGGCCGCCGCGCTCGGCGAGTTCTGGAGTCGCCAGGTGCCGCGCTCCGAGACGTTCGCCTGCGTCTACCTCGGGACGGGGGTCGGCTCGGGCATCGTGCTCGACGGGGCCCTGCACCGGGGCGCGAGCTCGGGCGCCGGAGAGCTCGGCCACGTGTCGATCGACCTCGACGGCGAGCCCTGCTACTGCGGCAACCGCGGCTGCCTCGAGCTCGCGGCGTCGCCCGGGGCCGTCGTCGCGCGGGCCCGGCGCGACG
>NZ_JACYNS010000103.1:0-8595 GCF_014839405.1 Frigoribacterium sp. CFBP 13605
CGCTGGCCCCGCCGCCGATGGTGCGCGCACCCTCCCGCCGAACGCGGGCGAGCCCGCGCACGGGCATCGCCTGCGTCACCCCTGCCGTCGGCGCTCGGCGTCGCTCTCCGACAACCGCGCGACCACCTGACGGGCGATCGCCCGGCCGGCCCGGTTCGCCCCGATCGTCGAGGCCTGCGGCCCGTAGCCCGCGAAGAACAGCCGCGGGTCGAGGGTGGAGGCGCCGCCCTCGACGCTCACGCCCCCGTCGGCCGAGCGCAGTCCGAGCGGCGCCAGGTGACGCAGCTCGGGCCGGAACCCGGTCGCCCAGACGATCGCGTCCGCGTGGGCGGAGGTGCCGTCGGCCCATCGCACCCCGTCGGGTTCGACGGTCGCGAACATCGGCCGCTCGACCAGCACGCCGCGCTCGATGCCCGACACGAAGCGCCGGGTGCGGGGCACGCCCGTCCCGCTGACGATGCTCGGCAGCGCCTGCCCCGCCCGTGCCGCGCGGTCCTGCGCGGCGACCGCCGCGACGGCCGACTCGACGTCGAGCTCGCCCTGGTCGAGCCAGTCGACCGACCGGCGGGTCACCCACGTCGTCGAGGCCGCGACGCCGTCGAGCTCCAACACGAATCCGATCGCGCTCGTGCCGCCGCCGACGACGACGACGTCGAGCCCCTCGAGCTCGGAGGCCGCCCGGTAGTCCGAGGTGTGCAGCTGACGCCCGCGGAAGGTGTCGCGCCCGGGGTACCACGGCACGAACGGGGCGCCCCAGGTGCCGGTCGCGTTCACGACGACCTCGGCCCGCAGAGCGCCGAACCCCGGCCCTGTCGCCGCAGCCGGAGCGCCCCCCGAGGAGGCGCGCCTCGCCCACCGCACCGAGAACCCGTCGCCCAGCCCGGTCACCCCGGTCACCTCGACCGGGCGCCGCACGTCGAGCCCGAGCGCGTCCTCGTACCGGGCGTACCGGTCGGCGACGACGTCACGCGCCGGGGCCGACCGGTCGGCGTCGGCGAACCCCAGCCCCAGCTCGGCCATGCCCGGCAGGTCGTGCACCCGGTGCGCGGCACCCAGCCGCAGGCTCTCCCAGCGGTGCTGCCACGCGCCTCCGGTTCCGGGGCCCCGGTCGAGGACGACGAGATCGCGACCCACCTCGAGTCCGAGCCGGCGCAGGTACCACGAGACCGACAACCCGGCCTGGCCCGCACCGATCACGAGGACCCTCGTCCGCTCGCCTTCGCCCCCTGCAGTCATCCGGACCATCATGCCCGTCCGAGGCGGCAGCCGGGGCTAGGGGTACATGATAAGATCGGTCCAGTTTTTCACCAGCATCCTGTCGGCAGTTCCCGGGTCGTCCGACACCGTTTCCGGGCCGAGTTCAGAGGGGGTCACGCATGGGGCGCGGCCGTCAAAAAGCCAAGCACACCAAGGTCGCCAGAGAGCTGAAGTACTTCAGCCCTGACACCAACTACGGTGCACTCGAAAAAGAGTTGGCGACGAAGAACGACTCCGGCGACGAATACGTCGACAAATGGGCCGACGACTTCGACGACGAATACGACACCGAGCACGACCAGAACAAGAGCGCCTGAGGCCGGCTGGCTGATGACCTCTTCGTCCTCGTCCCTCGCCTGGGAGCAGGTCGTCGTCGATGCGAGCGACCCGTCCGGGCTCGCCCGTTGGTGGGCCGACGCCCTCGGGTGGGTGTTCGTCTCGGTCGACGACGACGAGCCCGAGATCCGTCCGACGGCCGACACGCTGCCGGGGCTCCTCTTCGTGAGCGTCCCCGAGGCCAAGACGGTCAAGAACCGTCTGCACCTCGACTTCCGTCCGACGCCGGTCGACGGCCAGAGCCGCGAGGCGACGCAGGCCGACGAGGTCGCGCGGCTCGAGTCGCTCGGGGCCGTCCGCGCACAGGTCGGCCAAGACGACACGGACGTGTCGTGGGTCGTCCTCGCCGACCCCGCGGGCAACGAGTTCTGCGTCCTCTGAGTCCGCACCACGCACGCCACACGACGACGGCCCCTCGATCTCGAGGGGCCGTCGTCGTGTGTCACCAGCTCACCGGGTGACGGGCCGACCGGGCGCCGGGGCCACGGTCAGGAGGCGCGGCTCAGCCGCCGACGAGCGTCGCGACCGCGGGCAGCAGCCCCACGACCAACAGCAGGATCATGCCGCCGGCCGTGAGGGCCGCGACCTTGCGCCCGCCGGTGACGGGTGACGCGGACGAACGCAGCGGCGCGGGCTGGGCGGGGACGCGGCTGATCCGGGCGCTGCGCGGAGCGGCGACCGCCGCGCGCGAGACGGTGGAGAGGGGGATGCGGGTGGTGCTCATGGGTCGACTCCTTCGTCGTCCGGTCTGACGTCGTCGTCAGGACGCCCGGCAGGGGCGTGGCTTCATCGTACGTCCGCCGCCGGACGAACGCCACGCGACGTCGCCGGTGATCAGCCCGCGTAGGACCCGACGAGCCGCACCGCGCCTCCGTCGACTCCCTTGGCGCCCTGTTCGAAGCCGGACAGGTCACGCGCCCGGGTCGAGACGGTGCCGACGGGCCACGTCGCGATGCCGTCGGCCTCGAGGGCCGCGGTGACCGAGTCGGCCTGTCCGGCGGCCACGACGGCGATCATGCCGATGCCGAGGTTCCAGGTGCCCTCGCTCGACTCGAGGGTCGAGCCGGCCAGGTCGCTCAGCACCCGGAAGACGGGCAGCGGCGACCAGGTCGAACGGTCGACCTCGGTCCACGACCCGAGGGGGAGAACGCGGGCGAGGTTGGCCGCGATGCCGCCCCCGGTGACGTGGCTGAGCGAATGGATCGCGCCGTCGAGCGCAGGGTCGTCGAGCACGCGCAGCAGGGGCGAGGTGTACAGGCGCGTCGGTTCGAGCAGTGCCTCGCCGACGGTGCCCGAGAACTCGGGCAGGGTGTCGTCGTAGCCGAGGTCGCGTGAGGCCAGGATGTGGCGCACGAGCGAGAAGCCGTTCGAGTGGACGCCCGACGAGGCGAGGGCGAGCACGACGTCGCCGTCGCCGACGAGGTGCGGGCCGAGCTGGCGCCCCGACTCGACCGCACCCACCGCGGCGCCGGCCACGTCGTAGTCGTCGGGCCCGAGCAGGCCGGGGTGCTCCGCCGTCTCGCCGCCGACGAGGGCGGTCCCCGTCGCGCTGCAGGCGCGGGCGATGCCCTCGACGATCGAGGCGATGCGGGTCGGCACCACGCGGCCGCAGGCGATGTAGTCGGTCATGATCAGCGGCCGGGCGCCGACGACGACGATGTCGTCGACGACCATGCCCACGAGGTCCTGCCCGATCGTGTCGTGCTTGTCGAGCGCCTGGGCGATGGCGACCTTCGTGCCGACGCCGTCGGTCGACGTCGCGAGCAACGGCTTGTCGAAGTCCTTGAGGAACGACACGTCGAACAGCCCGGCGAACCCGCCCACGCCACCGACGACACCGGGGCCGTGCGTGGCACTGACGGCCGCCTTCATCAGCTCGACCGCCCGGTCGCCGGCGGCCGTGTCGACCCCCGCTGCGGCGTAGGAGGCGCTGGTCGAGTGGGCAGAGGAGGTCGCCATTCGTTCATCCGTTCGGTGTCGCTCTAGACTGTCGCGGTAACCCCAACTCTACGGTCTGGAGCCAGATCCGCATGTGCGGCATCGTCGGTCTCGTCGCGCACGAGCCAGCAAATCAACTCGTCTACGACTCGCTCCTCCTGTTGCAGCACCGGGGGCAGGACAGCACCGGCATCGCGACCGCCGAGGGCGGCATCTTCCACGTGCACAAGACCAAGGGTCAGGTGCGCGAGGGCTTCCGCACCCGCGACATGCGCGCCCTGCTCGGCAACATGGGCCTCGGTCACGTGCGGTACGCCACCAAGGGCGCGGCCAGCAACGAGCAAGAGGCGCAGCCGTTCTACGTGAACGCGCCCTACGGCATCGTGCTGATCCACAACGGCAACCTGACGAACACGCGCGAGCTCACCAGCGAGCTCTTCCACGTCGACCGTCGTCACCTCAACACGAACAGCGACACCGAGCTCCTGGTCAACGTGCTGGCGCACGAGCTGCAAGAGCAGGTCAACGGCAGCGAGCTCGACCCCGAGCAGATCTTCGCCGCGGTCTCCCGCGTGCACGACCGGGTGCAGGGCTCCTACGCGGCGATCGCGATGATCGCGGGCCACGGTCTGCTGGCCTTCCGCGACCCCTTCGGCATCCGCCCGCTGGTCCTGGGCCGCCGTCTCGCCGCCGACGGCGTCCGCGAAGAGTGGATCACCGCCTCCGAGTCGCTCGTCCTCGAGTCCGGCGGCTACGAGATCGTCCGCGACGTCGCCCCCGGCGAGGCCGTCTTCATCTCGCTCGACGGCCAGATGGTGTCGAAGCAGTGCCACGCCAGCCCGCGCCTCATCCCCTGCTCGTTCGAGTACGTCTACCTGGCCCGCCCCGACTCGATCATGAACGGCATCTCGGTCTACGACGCCCGCCTGCGCCTCGGCAACCGGTTGGCCGACACGATCGCCGCGCACTCGCCGATCGGCGACATCGACGTGGTCATGCCGATCCCCGACTCGTCACGCCCCGCGGCCATGCAGGTCGCCCAGAAGCTCGGCATCGAGTACCGCGAGGGCTTTTACAAGAACCGTTACGTGGGCCGCACCTTCATCATGCCGGGGCAGGCCGAGCGCAAGCGGTCGGTGCGCCAGAAGCTCAACGCGATGTCGAGCGAGTTCAAGGGCAAGAACATCCTGATCGTCGACGACTCGATCGTCCGCGGGACGACCTCGCGCGAGATCGTCGAGATGGCCCGCGCCGCCGGAGCGAACAAGGTGACGTTCACCTCGGCCGCTCCCCCGGTCCGGTTCCCCCACGTCTACGGCATCAACATGCCGTCGCGGCACGAGCTGGTCGCCCACGACCGCAAGATCCCCGAGATCGCCCGCGAACTGGGTGCCGACCACCTCATCTACCAAGAGGTCGCCGACATGCAGGCGGCCATCACCGAGGGCAGCGACGTCACCGAGCTCGAGATGAGCTGCTTCACGGGCGAGTACGTCACCGGCACCGTCAGCCCCGAGTACCTCGCCTGGGTCGAGGCCAACCAGCTCAGCTGAGTCGCGCCGCCGTCGCCACCCGCACCTCGCCCCTGCTTCCACCCGCCGGGGGAGGTGCGGTGTCGGCAGGCGTCCCTAGGCTGGGGGCCATGAGCGACGTCGGCATGCCCCGCCCCGAACCGACCGCGACGCCCCCGGCGTCCGCCCTGCAGATCACCGGTCTGCGCAAGGCGTTCGGCGACAAGGTCGCCGTCGACGGAATCGACCTGACCGTGCCGACGGGCTCGTTCTTCGGCCTCGTCGGCCCGAACGGCGCCGGCAAGACGACCACGCTCTCGATGGCGACCGGTCTGCTGCGTCCCGACTCGGGCAGCATCGCCGTGCTGGGCGTCGACGTCTGGTCCGACCCGACGCACGCCAAGTCGCTCGTGGGCGTGCTGAGCGACGGCATCTCGCTGTTCGACCGCCTCACCGGCGAGCAGCTCGTCACGTACCACGGCCTGCTCAACGGCATGAGCCGCGAGACGACGGCCCAGCGGGTCGGCGACCTGCTCGACCTGCTCGACCTGCGCTCCGCCGGCGGCACGCTCGTCGTCGACTACTCCGCGGGCATGACCAAGAAGGTGGCGCTCGCCTGCGCGCTCGTCCATGCCCCGCGCCTCCTCGTCCTCGACGAGCCGTTCGAGTCGGTCGACCCGATCTCGGCCGCCAACATCCGCGACATCCTGCACGGTTACACGCAGAACGGTGGCACGGTCATCGTGTCGAGCCACTCGATGGACCTCGTCCAGCGCATGTGCGACCACGTCGCCGTCATCGCGGCCGGGCGCGTGCTGGCGGCCGGCACGACCGACGACGTGCGCGCCGGCTCCACCCTCGAAGACCGCTTCGTCGAACTCGTCGGCGGCCGTCAGCACAACGAGGGGCCGTCGTGGTTGCGCACCTCCTGAGCCTGCGCTGGCGGGTGCTGCTGAACGGCTTCAAGCGCAGCACCTGGCAGATCGTCGCGGCCGTCATCGGCGGGCTCTACGGCCTCGGCGTGCTCGCCGCCGTCGTGGTCGGCCTCGTCGCACTCTCGTTCGCGCCCGAACGCTGGGCCTGGACGGCCGGCGTGCTCGGCGGTTCCCTCGCCGTCGTCGGCTGGATCGTCGTGCCCTTCGTCGCCCGGGGCTACGACCAGACCCTCAGCGTCTCGAAGCTGCGCCCGTTCCCCCTGCCCGCCGACAGGCTCCTCGTCGCCCTGTTCGTCACCGGGCTGCTGGGCATCCCGGGCATCGTCACGCTCGTCGCCGCCCTCGCGACGACCTTCAGTTGGCTGCACCACCCTCTCTCGGCCGTCCTCGCGCCGTTCTGCGGGGTGCTCGGCGTCTTCGTCTGCGTCGCGGCGTCCCGCGCGGTCGAGACCGCCACCAGCGCGCTGGGTGCCAAACGTCGCTACCGCGAGTTGATGAGCGTCGCGATCTTCGTGCCCCTCATCCTGGCCGGGCCGCTGATCGGGCTGGTCGGCCAGGGGCTCAGTTCCGTCGGTGACGACCTGCCCCGTGTCGCCCACGCCCTGTCGTGGAGCCCGCTCGGCGCCGCCTGGTCGATCCCCGGCGACGTCGCCCTCGGCCGACCGGGCGAGGCAGCCCTCAAGGCCCTCATCGCCCTGGTCACCCTGGGGGCGCTCCTCCTGCTCTGGCGACGCGGACTGGCGACGGCGCTCGTGGCTCCCCCGGCCGTCACGGCCACCGCGGCGTCCAAGGGCCTCGGGCCCTTCGCCCGGTTCCCCGCGACGCCGACCGGTGCGGTCGCCGCCCGGACGGCCGTCTACTGGCTGCGCGACCCGCGGTACGGCGGGTCGCTGATCGTCGTCCCGCTGATGCCGGTCCTGGCGATCTTCCTGTCGTTCTCCCTCGAGACGACCTGGCCGCTGTACGCCATCGGCCCGGCCGTGGCCGCGCTCCTCGCCATCACGCTGGCCGCCGACGTCTCGTACGACGGCACGGCTTTCGCCGCACACCTGGCGACCGGCTTGGCGGGTGCGGCCGACCGCGCAGGTCGCGTCCTCACGCTCTCGCTGTTCGCGGTGCCCTCCGTCGTGCTCGCCACGCTCGTCCCCCTGGCCGTGGTGGGCCGATTCGACGTGGCCCCGGCGCTGCTCGGCATCGGCCTGGGCCTGCTGCTCACGGGGTTCGGCGTGTCGAGCGTGGCCTCGGCGCTGTACCTGATGCCCGTCCCGGCGGCGGGCGAGAGCCCCTTCAAGTCACCGCCCGGGGCCAACGTCACCTCGACCCTCGGGCTCTACGCCTCGTGGGCGATCGTCTTCGTGCTGTCGCTGCCCGAGCTCGTGCTCGGAGTCGTGGCGCTGGTCCAGGGCTCGGTGATCCTCGGGCTCGCGACGCTCGTCGTCGGCGTCGTCCTCGGTCTCGTGCTGACGATCATCGGCATCCGACGCGGCGGCCGCCTCCTCGACGCCCGCGGCCCCGAGCTGCTCACCAGGTTGCGGCGGGCTCGCGGGGCCTGACCCGGGCCGTCAGCCGGGCACGCGGCAGGTAGGCGAGGCCTGGCGCGGCTCGGTGAGACCTGGCTCGGCTCAGCTCGGTGAGGCCTGGCTGGGCTCGGCTCGGCTCGGCAAGGCGAGGTCAGTCGCGGTCGGGTTCGCCGTCGGTGACCGGGCGGGGCGCCGTGTCGACCTCGTCGTCGATCGGCATCTCGAGCCGTTCGCGTTCGACCTGGACGCGCTTCGCCCCACGGCTGGTCACCTGCTCGGCGACGATGGCCACGACGCAACCGACGGCCCCGCCGATGGTGAGCCCCCAGAGCGAGATGTACCCGTAGGTCTGCGCGACGCCCTCGCCCGAGTCGAACGGGAAGAGCGAGGTGACGATCAGCGACACGACCACGCCGAGCGCCGCACCCATGATCAAGAACACGGGCACCTTGGGAGCCCGGCGCACGGTGACCTCGTCGCGTTCGACGATCGACTCGACTGCGCGATCGGCGGAGGGCTCGACGACGGGCTCGGGTCGCTGCTGGTCGTCGGGTGCGTTCGTCACCCGCCCATCATCCCAGAGGAGGCCGACCCCCGCCGCCGCCCCTCTCGACGTCGAGCAGGGCCCTGGAAGGGCGACCACGGCGGAGGCACCGCCGAGGAGGCGCGGGTCAGCCCCGCTGCCAGGCGATCGGCACGTAGCCGGTCAGGTCCGCCCTGCTGCCGGAGGCCGACACGAGGGCCCCGGCCCGCGCCTCCTGCCAGCTGAGATCGCCGGTGGCGAGTCGCACGAAGGTGGCGGCGTCGGTCTCGACGACGTTCGGCGGCGTGCCCCGCGTATGACTGAGTCCTTCGCGGAACTGCACCGCGCCGAACGGTGGGACGCGCACCTCGACCGTCGCGCCGGGTTCGCCGTCGGCGAGCACCTGCAGCAACCAACGGACGGCCATGGCGGTCACCGGCCGTGGCGCGGTCTCGTCGGCGGCGAGCGCCGCCCGCACCTCGCCCACCGCGGCCGATCCCGCCGCGTCCTCGATCCGTGCCCTGGCCATGCGCCCACGCTACCCGCGCCTCCTCGTCGCGCCCCGCTCCGGCCCG
>NZ_JACYNS010000104.1:0-8518 GCF_014839405.1 Frigoribacterium sp. CFBP 13605
GCCGAGGCCTCGACCGAGGCCCCGGCCGGCGGGCCGTCGGCGACACCTGCGGCGTCCGGGGCCGACGGCGGGGCCGCCTCGAGGCCCACCTCGGGGCTCCAGCCGGGGCCGGACACGGGGATCACCGGCGGGGGTGCCGAGTGATCCGGGTCGTGCTGGTCGACGACCAGGCGATCGTGCGTACCGGGTTTCGGGTCGTGCTCGAGACGGCGGGCGGCATCGAGGTCGTCGGCGAGGCCTCCGGGGGGCGCGAGGCGGTCGACGTCGTGCGACGCACCCGACCCGACGTCGTCGTGATGGACGTGCGCATGCCCGGCGGCGACGGCATCGAGGCGACGCGGGCGATCGTCGACGCCCGGGTAGGGCCCGGTGCCGCCGGAACGGCCGCTGCCGGCGGCCTCGGCTCGTCAGCGCCCCTCGGCGGCGATGCCGTCGACAGGCAGGAGGCGCGGGTCGGGTCGGCGAGCACCCCCGCGGTCCTCGTCGCCACGACCTTCGACCTCGACGAGTACGTGTTCGGTGCCCTCGAGGCGGGCGCGAGCGGGTTCGTGCTCAAGGACGTCGAGCCCGACGAGTTCGTCGGTGCCGTCCGCGCCCTGGCCTCGGGCCGCGCGGCGATCGACGGCGCCACCACGAGGCGGGTGATCGCCGAGTTCACGCGGCGCCGGCGGACGTCGGCGGTCGAACCGTCGCCCGACGTCCTGACGGAGCGCGAGCGCGAGCTCGTCCGTCTGCTCGGCGAGGGGCTCTCGAACGACGAGATCGGCGAGCGCCTGGTGGTCGAGACGAGCACGGTCAAGTCACACCTCACCCGCATCACGACCAAGCTCGGCACCCGAGACCGCCTGCAGACCGTCGTCTGGGCCTACCGCTCGGGCCTGCTGCCCTGAGCCCGGGGCCGAGGCCGATCGGCCTCCCGTCATCGGCCCGGGTCGCACCACGAACCGGACGTCGCACCGCCGATCTCGACGGTGCGACGTCCGGTCCGCGGTGCGACGCGCGGGCCCGAGCAGCATCACGACCCGCTGGTAGCCTCGGGGCGTCGCGGGACCACGGGGGAGCCCGGACGGAGGGGACGACATGTCGATCAGGACCACGCTGCCCGTCGGGGCCGCCACTCTCGTGTTGCTGTTGACCGGGTGCTCAGGGGGTGCCGGCGACGAGCCGACCACGACGCCGAGCGCCACCACCACGGCGAGTCCGTCGGCCACGGCGACTGCCGACGCCTCGTCGGCCGCCCTCTCGGACGCCGAACTGGCGTCCGTCTTCACGGGCATCCAGTTCGTGCCCGACGAGTTCGACACGACCGACCAGCTGCTCGACTCGGTCTACCCGGGGCTGACCGCGAGCGACCCGAGCTGCCTCGCCCCGTTCGGCGTCGGCTGGGACGACGCCGCCCCCGACGGCGCGCTCGAGTTCGGCACGAGCAACGACCGCTCGATGACCACCGTCGTCGCGAGCACGGGTGACGACGACGCGGCTTCGGCCCTGGTCGCCGAGGCGTCCGACGCCCTGACCCGCTGCGCGGACGGAACCGCCCTCTTCACGATGCAGGGCCAGCCCGTGCAGACCACGGTCGAGACCACCGAGCCGACCCTCACGGGCACCGACGAGTCGCTCGGCTGGCGCGTCACGGGCACCGTCGGCGGCGGCAGCTTCACCCTGGTCGGCCTGACCGCCCGCGTCGGCGGGGACGCCGTCGCGGTCGTCGGCTGGGACCCGTCGTCGAACGCCACGAACGTGCCGCTCGCGACCCAGATGTTCGTCGACGCCCTCTAGTCGGGCCTGCCCGGAGCCGTCACCGCACCGACGTCGGCCGTGCTGACGAGGCACCGCCGAGTGGACAGGACGCCGCGGCGTTCGGCGGTGTCCTGTCCACTCGGCGGTGTCGCAGGGGCGGGGCGGTCAGGCGATCGGCTCGACCAGGGCGACGTGCTGCGTCGCCACCCGCACGGGCTGGCCGGCGAACGCCGCGGCCCGCGCCTCGGACTGCAGGTAGGCGGCCTCGACCTCGGCGAACCGTGCAGCGTCGCCGGGGGTGCTGACGGCCCAGACGAACTGGTTGGCGTCACGGTCCGCGTAGGCGAACTCGATCGCGAAGCCCTCGGACAGCCGGGCGGGGATCAGCGTCGAGGTGAACCAGGCGACGAAGTCGTCGAGCACCCCCTCGACGAGCTCGTAGCGGCGCAACTGGACGGTCTTCGACGAGTCGGTCATGCCGCCACCCTACTGACGCCGCACAACACCACGAGATGGACACCGCACCACGACTAGTCCTGGCGCCGTGCCCATCTCCTGGCGTAGTACCCGCCGGTTGCCCACAGCGGCGCTGCCCTGCCCCGCCCGCCCCGCACCCACGCCCGGTAGCGTGACGGCGTGACCCCGCTGACGCTCGCCCTCGCCGCCGCGGCCATCGTGGTCGGCGCCCTCACGCAGCGCATGGCGGGCATCGGCTTCGCGCTGACCGCCGCACCCCTCCTCGTGGTGGTGCTCGGCCCCGAGGCCGGCGTCTCGGTCGGCAACGCCCTCGCCGCCGTGCTCGCGCTGGTCGTGCTGGCGAGCACCTGGCGCACGGTGCGGTGGCGGACGGCGGCCCTCCTCGTCCTGCCCGCCCTCGTGACGATCCCGATCGGCGCGTGGGTCGTGCAGACCGCCCCGACCGGCCCGCTGACCATCGCGGTGGGCGCCTTGGCCCTGGTCGGCGTGCTCGTGATGGCGTTCTCGAGCCGCGCGCGCCTCCTGCCCGGGCGGGTCGGCGCCGTGGCCGCGGGCGCCCTCGGCGGCTTCATGAACGTCACGGCCGGCGTCGGCGGTCCGGCGCTGACGGTGCACGCCACGAGCGACCGCTGGCCCCGGGAGGTCTTCGTCGGCACCGGCCAGGTGTTCCTGCTGGCGATCAACCTGACCTCGGTGCTGACGAAGGGCATCCCGTCCGAGCCGGTCCCCGTCTGGGCGGGAGCCCTCGGCCTGCTGTTCGTCGGCGCCTTCGTCGGACACCACCTCAGCAAGGTCGTCCCGGCCCGGGTCGGCCGCATCCTCGTCCTGACGCTCGCGGCCGTCGGCAGCGCCCTCGCCCTCGTACGCGGCATCACCCAGCTCTGACCCGGCCGCACCCGGCCGCACCCGGCCGAGGAGGCGCGGGTCGCCACCCCACGCCCCTCGCCTAGACTCGGCCCGCCATGCAGTGCGACTACTTCGACGCGGGGCTGTGCCGTTCGTGCACGCTCCTCGACCGCCCCTACCCGGTCCAGGTCGCCGAGAAGGAGGCGCGCGTCCGCGACCTCCTCGGCGAGCGCCATGCGCCCTCGGCCTGGCTGCCGACGCTGACCGGCCCCGAGTCGGGGTTCCGCAACAAGGCGAAGATGGTCGTCGGCGGCACGATCGACGAGCCGACGCTCGGCATCCTCGACGGCCGCGGACAGGGCGTCGACCTGCGCGGCTGCGGGCTGCACACGTCAGGCATCCAGGAGGCGCTGCCGACGCTGGCGGCGTTCGTGACCCGGGCGCGCCTCCTGCCCTACGACGTCCCGCGTCGCCGCGGCGAGGCGAAGTACGTGCACGTGACCGAGTCGCCCTCGGGCGAGCTGATGGTGCGCTTCGTGCTGCGCAGCGAGCAGGCCCTGCCCCGGCTGCGGTCCGAACTGCCCTGGCTGCTCGAGGCCCTGCCCCGGGTCGCGGTCGTGTCGGTCAACCTGCTGCCCGAGCACAAGGCCGTGCTCGAGGGCACCGACGAGATCGTGCTGACCGACCGCGAGACGCTCACCATGCACCTCGGCGGGGTTGACCTCGAGCTGCGCCCCCAGAGCTTCTTCCAGACGAACACGGCGATCGCGGCCGGGCTCTACGCGCAGGCCGCCGAATGGGTCGACGCGATCGACCCGGCCACGGTGTGGGACCTCTACTGCGGCGTCGGAGGCTTCGCCCTGCACGTCGCGCGCCCGGGCGCCGGCCGCTCGAGTCGGCACGCGCACCGCGAGGTCGTCGGCATCGAGACCAGCGAGGAGGCGGTGGCCAGCGCCCGGGGCAGCGCCCGTCGCGCAGGCCTCGAGCACGTGCGCTTCGCGGCGGACGACGCGACCCGGTTCGCGACGAGCGCGTCCACGTCGGCGGAGCCGGGGTCCCCGGGAACCGGCACCGCGCCTCCCGAGCTCGTGATCGTCAACCCGCCGCGACGCGGCATCGGGGCGACGCTGGCCGGCTGGCTCGAGGGGTCGGGCGTCGAGCACGTCGTCTACTCGAGCTGCAACCCCGTCACCCTGGCGAGCGACCTCGACGCGATGCCGTCGTTCGACGTGGTCGCCGCGCGCGTGTTCGACATGTTCCCGCAGACGCCTCACCTCGAGGCGATGGCCCTGCTGCGCCGCCGCTGAGCGCGCCGCCGCCTCCCGACGACGAACCCCGTTCACGAAGATGAACCCTGCTTGAACGGGGTTCGTCTTCGTGAACGGGGTTCGCGGCGGACGCCCTGCCGGGCCGGGGCTCAGAGCACGACGGTGCTGCTGCGCCAGCCGAGCGAGTCGTCGCCCGTCTGCCACACGACGGTGAGGCCGCGGCCGGCCCCGCTCGACTCGCCGACCTCGGTCGTGAAGCGCTTGCCCGAGCCGGCCGACACGGCCTCGATCGACGGCAGCTGCTGACCGTCGAGGAAGACCCAGAGCGTGTCGGGGTAACCGACGACGCTCGGCTCGGTCTGGTCCTGGCTCAACGGGCTGGCGAACGAGATCGACGCGGGGGCCGTGGTGTCGTACACCGCGCCTCCTGCGCTCTGGTCCTCGGCCCCGACGGCCGGGTTGTCCCATTCGTAGACCGAGTCGCCGGTCGGCGGCACGCCGGCGTCGTCGACGCGCAGGCCGTCGGCCGTCTCGCGCACGATCCAGGCGTCGGCGAGGTCGTCGGTCGTGGCGCTCACCAGCGTGAACGCGCCCTCGGGCCCCTCGGCCACGGCCAGGTCGGCGTCGACCAGGACCGACGCCTCGTCGGGCGTCACCGTGCCGTCCACCGGCGAGTACTCGGCGAAGGTCCGCTCGGCGCCGTAGAACTGCTGCGCCTCGGGGGTCAGCAGGGCCCAGGCCGCCGCCGTGTCGCCGCTCGAGATCGCGTCGAGGTAGCGGACGACGATCGCCTGCTCGGCCGAGTCCTGTTCGGAACCGGCGGGGGTCGCGCTCGTCGCGGGGGCGCTCGGCGCGCCGGTCGCCGCGGCGGTCGGGGCCGTCACGGCGGGGTCGGAGGTGCATCCGGTGGCGGCGACCAGCGCACCGACGGCGAGGGTCGAGGTCATGAGTAGCTCTCGTGTCTTAGCCATGCGTGGCACGGTAGCGACGGCCCGCCCGGGTTCGTCGCGACTCCCAGGGGATGCCCACGGGGGGCGGAGGGACCCCGGAGGCGCGGGCCGGGTCAGGCGCGCGCGACGACCGCCCAGCCGTGCGGCCCCACCGACAGGACGTCGCCGTCGAGGCCCGCGTCCCGACCGGCCACCCACTCGCCCGGGGCCGGGTCGGCCACGCGCAGCTCGTCGTCGCCGAGGTTCAGCGCGACGACGAGCGACCGGCCCGCCCCGGCGCCCGTGACCTCGAGCACGAGCGACTCGTTCGCGACCGACACGGTGCGGCTGCGGGCGGTGTGCAGCCACGGGTGCCGACGTCGCACGCCGATCAGCTCCTGGTGCAGGGCGAGGACCTCGGGGAGGGCGTCCGGGACGCCGGCACCCGGAGCCTCGGCAGGCGTCGAGGGGAACGCCGGACGCACCGCGTCGTCGCCGCCGACCCGCGCCTCCTTGACGGCCCGCAGGCCGATTTCGTCCCCGTAGTAGACCGAGGGCGTGCCGCCGAGGGTGAGGAGCAGCACGATCGCGTGGGCGTGGTGGCGGTCGTCGTCGATCTGGCTGGCGATGCGCGTGACGTCGTGGTTGCCGACGAAGGTCAGCGGCACGAAGTCGTCGAGGAACCCGTCGTGGCGCTGCAGCGCCCACTCGAGCTCGAACAGGTTGACCTCGGCCAGGGCGTGCCAGACGCCCTGCCACAGTTCGTACTGGGTCACCGAGTCGAGGCCTCCGTCACGGACGGCCGCCGCGTAGTCGCCGTGCAGCACCTCGCCCACGACGTACACGTCGGGGTGCCGTTCGCGGAGCGGCGGCAGCACGGTCGCCCAGAACGACGACGGCACCGAGTAGGCGGCGTCGAGCCGCCAGGCGTCGGCACCGCGGTCGGCCCAGTACGTCAGGACGTCCGTGACCGTGCGGGCGACCTCGGGCGACGAGTGGTCGAGGGCGATGAGCCCTCCGTGCCCCTCGAAGGTGCCCAGGCTGCCGTCGTCCTCGCGCCGGAACAGGGAGGCCGCGCTCGAGTCGGGGTCGCGACGTGCCTCGACCAGCGCGGGGAACTCGGGGCCGACGTGGTTGAAGACGCCGTCGAGCATGACCTTGACGCCCTTCGCGTGGGCGGCCTCGATCAGGGTGACGAGGTCGGCCTCGGTGCCGAGGCGCGGGTCGACCGCGAACCAGTCGATGGTGTCGTAGCCGTGGGTCGACGACGCGAAGACCGGCCCGAGGGCGAGCCCGTTGGCGCCGAGGGCCAGCAGGTGGTCGAGCCACGGCACGAGATCGAGGAGGCGCGGTGCCGGCGAGCGGTCCGCGCCCGTCGTGTCCGCCCCGACGAACCCGAGGGGGTACACGTGCCACCACACGACGTGCTCGGTCCAGGAGGGGCCCGGCAGGGCGGTGGCCGTCGTCGGGGACTCGTGTTCGCTCATTCGCGCCACCCTAGTGACGGGCGGTCGTGAGGTGTCCCCCGCCCAGCTCGCGGGGCGCAGCTCGCGGGGCGTCGGCGTCAGCTCGCGGGGCCGAGCAGGACGGCGAGCAGGGCGGCCGCCCCGCCGACGATGAACAGCATCGTGCCGGCCTGCATCGTGCGGGTCTTGTTGCGGTCGGCCGTGGGGACGTCGACCTCGAGGATCGGGCAGCCCGACCACCCGATGAGCCCGACGCTCAGGGCGACCAGCGCGGCACCGACCCAGAACAACGTCGCGAGCCCGGCCGAGAGGAGGGCCGGCCGCCAGCCGGTCGCGAGCAGCAGCCCCAGGGCCACCGCCACGCTGCCGACCGCGGCGACGAACCAGATCGTGCCGGTCCACATGATGCGTTGGACGTTCTTCTCGGGGGTCATCAGGTCGTGCAGCTCGTGGGTCACCAGAACATCTTTCACCCTCTGCAGCGATCCGGCCCGCACGGGTGCGGCGACTACTCCGTGGCGCCCTCGAGCAGCGGCACCAGCTGGTCGAGCGCGTACTGGCGCGAGAGCGCCGAACCGAGCGAGTACGCCGCGGCGACGTCGCCGTCGATGACGACGGCGTGGCCGTCCTGCACCGCCGACAGGGCCTTCCACTGCGGGTCGTCCGTGATCTCGGTCGTGTCGATGTAGATCGGGAAGGCCACGATGACGTCCGCGTCGATCTGGTCGAGCTGCTCGCTCGAGATCGACACCGAGAAGCCACCGACGTTCGGGGACAGCGCCGAGATGGCGGGGTTCTGCTCGAAGCCGAGCTCCTCGAGCTGCTCGACCCGCTCGCTGTCCTCGACGTAGGCACCCCAGCCCTCGCTGGTCTTCGTGGCGGCGGTGATCGTCTTGCCCTTCCACTCGGGGTGGGCGTCGGCGACGGCCTCGACGGCCTTCTCGTTCTCGTCGACGAGCTGCTCACCCTTGGCCTCTTCACCGAGTGCCTTCGAGACGAGCTCCATCTGGTCCTCGAAGTCGGTCAGGTAGCTGTCGCCTCCCTCGGGCACGCCCACGGTCGGGGCGATGCTCGACAGGCGGTCGTAGCGCTCCTGGTCGCCCGAGCTCTTCGTGTCGAGGATGACGTCGGGCTCGAGGGCCGCGATGGCCTCGTAGGAGGGCTCGAGGGTGCCGATGATCTCGGGGGCCTGGTCGTAGAGACCCTGTGCCCAGGGGCCGACGCCGTCGGCCTCGTCACCGAAGGCGAGCCAGTCCGAGGCCCCCACGGGCTGCACCCCCAGCGCGAGCGCCGTCTCGGCGTCGCCCCAGCCGAGCGCGACGACGCGCGTCGGCTTCTGGTCGATGGTGACCTCGCCGAACTTCGTGTCGATCGAGACGGGGAACGCGCCCGATCCGCCCGAGGCTCCGCCGCCGGCGGCGTCGTCCGGGTCGGCGTCGGCCGAGCAGCCGGCCAGGGCGAGGGTGGTGACCGCGACGGCGGCGGCGATCGAGAGTGTCTTGCGCATGTGTTCCTCAGGGCTGTGACGTCGGTGCTGTGACGTGGTGTCGGGCGGAAGGTCGGGTGCGGGGGTCGGGCCTGGACGGCGACGTGCGCCACCCGGCCGGACTCCAAGTGAGGGTAGCCTAAGCTAATCATCATGGCGATGCCCCGAGCGCTCACGGTCGGCCGTGCCCCGCGACCGACGCGGGGCTCCCGGCGCACCCGCACGCGCCTCCTCGCCCTCGTGGCCGCCCTGGCCCTGTTGGCCCTCGCCGTCGTGTCGGGCCTCGCCGTCGGCGCGCGGCCGGTC
>NZ_JACYNS010000105.1:0-8513 GCF_014839405.1 Frigoribacterium sp. CFBP 13605
GGGCGACGAGGCGTGGGGCGGCCAGGCGCGGGGCGATGAGCGCGAGCAGCAGGGCGAGCAGCACGGTGTAGAGCGCCGAGCCGAGCAGGTCGCCCGTCAGCCCGGGGACGGCGAGCTTCGCGACGACGCCGAGGGCGACGGTCGCCGCCGCCGCGACCGCCGTCAGCAGCCGCATCCGCAGCCGCAGTCGTCGAGCATCCCCCGAACCTGCGGCCCGCGGGTCGAGTGGTCCCGAATCGTCCTTCGGCACGGCGGGAGGGACGCTTCGCGACCACTCGACGGGCGGCGTCACGAGAGGCACCCGGTCTGGACGCCGAACGACAGGCCGTCGGCCGACCGCCCGTCGGCCACCCCGGCCACAACCGCAGCCACCACCGACGTCGCGATCGCCCGGCGCGGGGTTGGAGAGGTCATCCGTCGAGCCTACGAACGGGCGAGCCGGGTCGCGTCCGTCTCGGGGACCACGCCGCGCGCCGGGAGGACGAACCCCCCGCCGCCGGACCGACATGTCTCATCTAGGATCGTCCCTGGGGCCGGGCACCGCCGGGTCACGGCCCCGGGCAAGAGTGAAGCCCACGACCGCTAGAACGATCGTGGGCTTCGTTTGTCCTCCGAGTGGAAGACCAGGGATGCTAGCAATCCCGAGTTCACTACTCGGTCAATTGTAATCCAGGTCCTCCTGGATTGCATCCCTGGCACCTTCCGCTCCTCGTGTCCGCCGGCGCGCACACCAGGAGGTGATCCTCATGTCGAAAGACGCCGAGGGCCAGCCCAGGAAGACCGTGCCGTGGCTGCAGATCGCGACGTTGTTCGTGACCGTGGCCCGGTTCGTGTTCGACCTGTGGCGTAAGGGCTAGGAGAGAGGGCGCCCCCGTGGCCCTGCGTCACGGGGGCGTTCCTCGCCGGCGCGACCCGCGCCTCCTGGGCTGGGGAGCTCAGGAGGCGCGGGTCGCGTGCTGCAGGTCAGGCCGCGTCGACGACGCGCGAGACGTCCGCGCCGACGCGCTCGCCGGCGACGGTGCCCGTCAGCCCGGCGCTCGCCAGGAAGCGGTCGGCGGTGCGCAGGCCGAGGGCCATGATCGTCAGGGCGGGGTTCGCGACGACGGCACTCGGGAAGACCGAGTTGTCGGCGATCCAGAGGTTCGGCACGTCGAAGCTGCGCCCGTCGGGGTCGACCACGGCCGTCGCCGGGTCGGTGCCCATGCGGCAGGTGCCGATCGTGTGCGCCGTGCGGGCCAGGACGCGGATGTCGCGGCCCCCGGCCGCCTCGACGATCGCGGTCATCGTCTCGACGGCGTGGTCGTCGATCGCCTTCTCGTTGTCGCCGGGCGTGAAGGTGACGACGACCTTGGGCATGCCGAACTCGTCGACCTCGTCGGACAGCGTCAGGCGGTTCTGTTCGCTCGGCAGGCACTCGGCGTTGATGCCGACGCCGGCCATGAAGCGGTAGTCGTCGAGCGCCTCCACGAGTTCGGGGCCCCAGAGGCCGGCACCGCGGGCCAGGGTCGTCGCCAGCGTCAACGGCATGGCGCCGAGGCTCTGGATCAGGTAGCCGCCGACGAAGTCGACGCCCTCGGGCCGCATCGTGTCTTCGGTGATGATCGACGACGGGTACCCGCGGTAGCCGCGCATCTCGGTGTCGAACGTGCCCCAGACCTGCGTCGCGCCGTGGGCCATGAAGTTGCGGCCGACCTGGTCGCTGCTGTTGGCGATGCCGGCGTGCAAGAGCAGGCGCGGGGTCTCGACGCCGCCTGCGCAGAGGAAGAGCGCGGCGGTGCGCTGGCGGTGCTCGACCCCGTCGCGGACGTAGACCACGGCCGACACCTCGCCCGCCTCGTCGAGCTCGATGCCCGTGACCATCGACTCGGGGCGGATCTCGGCCCCGTTCGCGACGGCCATCGGCAGGTAGCTGGTGTCCATGCTGACCTTGGCGCCGCTGCGGCACCCCTGGTGGCAGCTGCCGCAGCCGACGCAGGCCGGGCGGGTGCCGACGTGCTCCTGGCGCCAGTCACGGCTGACCAGGGCCGCCGGGGCGTCCGTGGCCCGGATGCCCAGGGCCTCGCACCCGCGGATCATCATGTCGCTCGACGCGTTGCGGGCGGGCGGCGGCATCAGGTACGACCGCGACGGGTCCCACGGGTAGTCGGCCGGGCCGGAGACGCCGACGAAGTGCTCGACCTCTTCGATGTACCCGATCAGCTCGGCGTGGTCGACCGGCCAGTCCTCGCCCTTGCCCGTGAGGGACTTGAGCTTGAGGTCGCGCTCGTCGGGACGGGGGGTGAAGGCGCCCCAGTGCAGGGTCGAACCGCCGACGCCCTTGCCGCTGTTGTTCTGGCCGAACGCGGTCGGGGTCTCGCCGCCGCTGAGGCGCTCGTCCATCCAGTTGATCTTGACGGCCTCGATCTCGTCCTGCGTGTACTCGTCGGGCTCGAAGTTGCGGCCGGCCTCGAGGGCGACGACCGAGAGGCCCTGCAGGGCGAGCTTCGCCAGGATCGGGGCGCCACCGGCGCCGGTGCCGATCACGACCGCGTCGACGACCTCGGACTCGTCGTAGGTGCGTTGTCCGTCGAGCTTCATCGGGTGACCTCCATGGCTGGTTCCCAGCCCTCTCGTTGGCCGGCACCGAGCCGGCTGAATCCTTGCAGGGCGCGACCGGCACGGCCGTTCGCGAAACCGTCGAAGCCGATGCGTTCCATCGTCGCGGGGTGGGCGAGCCAGAGCTTGACCAGGTCGACGCGGCAGTCCTCGAACCACGCGGTGAGCTGCTCGACCGAGAAGGGGTGGGCCTCGTCGGGGCTGGGTTGCCCCGTGCGCCCGGGGGTGCCGCCGGTCATCCCGGCGTCGTCCTGGTCGCCGCCGTGGTGCGAGTCGCCGCCACCGCTGTCGCCGACGGTCCCGAGGGCGTCGTCGGGATCGCCCGCGACGATCGCGGCGAGCCGCTCGTCCTGCTGCTCGTAGGTCAGCCCCGTGAAGTCGGCGAGGGCGTCGAGGCCCAGCGCGTAGGCCTCGGGGTCGCTCGGCAGGTCGGCGTTGCGCCAGCCGTCGCCGTAGCCGGCGGCGAGCTGGGCGTCGACCCGCGCGGCGAGGTCGACCGAGTGGTCGGGGTCGTCCTGCGGCACGACGCGGGAGGCCACGGCACGCAACGTGGTCAGCTGCGCCTCGGTCAGCACCTGTGGGACGTAGCGCGGGTCGTCGGCGACGGCGCGCCGGGCGAGGATGCCGCGGGTGTTCGAGGCGGTGCGGCTCGAGGCGATGACGCGGGCGAAGTCGTCCGACATGACCGGAGCCCGCCCCGCGTCGTCGCGCCAGAAGTCGAGGACGGCCGAAGCGACCTCGGTCGGGCGCTCGAGCGGCAACAGGTGCCCCGCGCCGTCCAGGGTGAGGTGCGTGGCACGCGGGTAGACGGCGCCGTTCAGGCGACGCTGGGCGTCCTCGCCCAACGGCCCGTCGGCGCCCCCGGCGACGATCAGGGCGGGCACGTCGAGGGTGCCGACCTCGGCCGACCAGTCCTCGCGGCTGCCGCGGTCGAACCATGCGGTCCACGCCTCGGGGGAGGTGCGGTGCAGGTCGGCGAGGGCCTGGTCGTCGAGCGGCGTGGCCAGGGGAGCGCCGACGTTGTCGTCGACGAAGCTGCGGGCCGTGTCGGCGTCGAGCGGGCCGGCGGCGGCCGCGGCGATCATCTGCTCGCGGTTCGACTCGCTCATGGGCTCGGGTGACGGCGGGGACGCCGCGAGCAGCACGACCCCGGCGAGGCCGAAGAGCCCGCCCTGCCCGGCGAGCGTGCGCGCGGCGACGATCGACGCGATCTTGCCACCCATGCTGTGACCGACGAGCAGCCAGCGGGTGGCGCCGTGCCGGCGGATCTGCCGGGTGACCTGACGGACCATGTCGTCGACGGTCACCCCGTCGGCCGTGGTGGCGTCGCCGAAGCCGGGCAGGTCGAGGGCGACCACCTCGACGTCGTCGCCGAGCGCCTCGGTGACGGGACCGTACTCGAGCCGGCTCATGCCGAGCGCGTGCAGGCAGAACAGGGTGGGGCGTGTGGTGGTGTCGCTGGTCACTCGGACTCCTCGGAGAAGACGTGGGGCCGGGCGACGACCCCCGTCGTCCCGGCGGACTCGACGCTACGGCGCGCCACCGTCATCGGGCCGAATGAGGGCGTGCGGACCGTGCCGGTGGTACGACTGATTGCCCACCGCGGGTGGTCCCGACGCTGGGAGGCGTACCCCGAGGAGGCGCGGGCGGCGGATGCTCAGGAGTCGCGCCTTGTGCCCGCCCCGCCCGCCCGGGAGGATGGGCGGATGGAAACCGTCATCATCGCCCTCATGGTCATCGGGTCGATCGTCGTCATCTTCGGCATCGTCTTCTTCCTGGTCGCGGCGGTGCTGCCCACCCGTGCGCCTCGTGCCGACCGCCGGGGCCGCGGCGGACGTCCCGCCGCCCGCACCCGCTAGTCGGGGCCCGGGGTACGACGATGGACGAGGGACTCGTCGTCCACCTCCAGCGGTGTGCCGCCCAGCTGGTGACCCGCAACGAGCTCCGTGATCGGTTCGACCTCGCACGGACCGTCACGCACGCGGCCGACTTCTCGCGCCGATCGGCTGCCGAACGCGCGGCCGACGAACTCCGCACGGCGGGCTACGACGCGACGGTCACCCGGCACGGTCTGCTGGGGGCAGATCTCCGGGCCAGCCGGGAGGACGCGCTCGACGACGACCGCGCCGTGACCTTCACCCGAGAGGTGTTCGACGTCGTGCAGCGATCCGGCGGTCGGTACGACGGCTGGAGCGCCGAGGTCATCGCCGAAGCCCAGGCCTGACCCGCCTGCACCCGCCTGTGCCCCCGGGTCGCACCACCGGGGTGGTGTCGAACCGCCGATGTGCATGGTTCGACACCACGTCGGTGGTTCGACATCGCCTCCCGCCTTACGGGACGATCGCGTCGACGTAGCCGCCGTCGACCCGCAGCGCCCCGCCCGTCGTCGCCGAGGCGAAGCGCGAGCTGAGGTAGACCACCATGTTGGCGATCTCCTCCGGCTCGATCAGTCGCTGGATGAGCGACTGCGGTCGGTGCTTCAGCATGAACTCGTGCTGGGCCTCGTCCCAGGGCAGGTCGTCGCCGACCAGCTCGCGCACGAACTCCTCGACGCCGCCCGTGTGCGTCGGCCCGGCGATGACGCTGTTGACCGTCACGCCCGAACCCGCGGCCGCCTTCGCGAACCCCCGCGACACCCCGAGCAGGGCCGTCTTGGACACCCCGTAGTGGATCATCTCGACCGGCGTCACGATCGCCGAGTCGCTCGCGATGTACTGCACGCGGCCCCAGCCGCGCTCCATCATGCCGGGCAGGTAGGCCCGCGTCAGGCGCACGGCCGAGAGCACGTTCGTCTCGAAGTAGCGGCGCCACTCGTCGTCGTCGATGCTCAACGCGTCGGCCGAGCCGAAGACGCCGAGGTTGTTCACCAGCACGTCGACCTCGGGGAAGGCCTCGACCGCCGCCTGCGCGCCCGCCTCGGTGGCCAGGTCGGCCGCGAGCGTGACGACCCGCGCCTCCCGGGGCCCGGCGTCGAGGGCCGCGAAGGCGGCGTCGCCGGCCAGCGAGTCGAGGAGGCGCGCCCGGGCCGCCCCCGTGGTCTCCGTCGAGCGTCCGTTCACGATGACGCGGGCCCCGGCGGCGGCGAGCCCCCGGGCGATCGCGAAGCCGATGCCCTGGGTCGAGCCGGTGACGAGTGCGGTGGTGCCGTCGAGTTCGATCTTCATGGGTCCATCCTGCTCGCAGGAGCCCCGGGGGCCCACCCGACCTCAGCGGCGGCGCGGCACGACCATCGGCGACCCGGTCACGGGGTCGGGCACGACGACGCAGGGCAGGTCGAACACGTCGGTCACCAGCTGCTCGGTCAGCACCTCGGCCGGGGTTCCCGTCGCCACCACGTCGCCGTCGGCCATCACGATCAGGTCGGTCGCGTACCGCGCGGCCTGGTTGAGGTCGTGCAGCACCGCGACCACGGTCGTGCCCTGCCCGTGCAGCCGGGCGAAGAGGTCGAGCAGGTCGTACTGGTGCGCGATGTCGAGGTAGGTCGTCGGCTCGTCGAGCAGCAGCACCGGGGTCTGCTGCGCGAGCGCCATCGCGACCCACACTCGCTGGCGCTGGCCGCCCGACAGCTCGTCGACGGGCACGTCGACCAGCTCGGTGAGATCGGTCTCGGCCAGGGCCGCGTCGACGGCCTCGCGGTCGGTGCCGGTCCACTGCCGGAAGAGCCCCTGGTGCGGGTAGCGGCCCCGGGCGACGAGTTCGGCGACGGTGATGCCGTCGGGCGCGGTCGAGGTCTGGGGCAGCAACCCGACGATGCGCGCCACCTCTTTCGCCGGCACGCCCGCGAGCTCGCGTCCGTCGAGCAGGACCGACCCCGACCGGGGCTTCAGGAGGCGCGCGAAGGCCCTCAGGAGGGTCGACTTCCCGCAGGCGTTCGGCCCGACGATGACCGTGAACGAGCCGTCGCGCACGTCGGCGTCGACGGCCTCGCTCACCGTTCGCCGGTCGTAGGCGAGGTGCGCGCCGCGGGCCACGAGGCGGGAGGGGCGGGTGTCGTCGGCGTTCACGCGGACCTCCGGGATTCCGAGACGAGCAGGGTGATCAGGTAGACCCCGCCGATCACGAGGGTGACGAGGCCGACCGGCACCGGGTTGGCGGCCACGTGCTGGGCGACGAGGTCGGCGACCAGCAGGAGCACCCCGCCGACGAGTCCGCCGGCGACGAGCGGCACCCCGGCCGACCGCACCAGGCGTCGGGCCAGCTGCGGCGCGGCCAGGGCCACGAACGCGATCGGCCCGGTGCTGGCGGTCACCACGGCGGTCAGTGCGACGCCGACGACGACGAGCGCCAGGCGCGACCGCTCGGCGCCCAGGCCGTGCGACCGGGCGGCGTCGTCGCCGAGCTCGAGCTGCCGGAGGGGACGCGACAACCCCATGACCAGCGGGGTCAGCACGACGAGCAGCACCAGCGCCGGGACGAGCTGCTTCCAGCCGACCAGCGCGAGCGAGCCCGCCCCCCAGAACGACGCGGTCAGGGCGACCTCGTTCTGCGCGCGCAGCAGCAACCAGCTGTTGACCGAGTGCAGCAGGGCCGTGACGCCGATGCCCACGATGATCAGCCGCAGCCCGTGCACGCCGCGACGGTAGGCCAGCAGGTAGACGACCAGCGCGGTGACGAGCCCGCCGATCAGGGCGCCGGCCGCCGTGCCGATCGTCGAGGCCGCACCCGACACGATGACGACGATCGCCCCGGTGTAGGCGCCGGTCGAGAAGCCGATCACGTCGGGCGAGCCCAGCGGGTTGCGGGTCAGGGACTGGAAGACGGCGCCCGAGACGCCGAGTGCGGCGCCGAAGACGAGGGCCGCGAGGACGCGCGGCAGCCGCCAGTTCAGCACGATGGTCGAGGCGAACCCGTCGCCGCCGAACAGCGCCCGCACGACCTGGGGCGGGCTGAGCGGGTAGTCGCCGATGCCGAGGGCGACGATCGCGACGACGACGGCCACCACGACCAGCGTCAGCGTCGCCGTGCGTCGCCGCCCGCCGGTCGAGCGCCACGAGCGCAGGAGGCGCGGGCCGACACCCGGGGAGGCCGACGTCGTCCGCGTACCCGACGACGTGCCCGTGCCCCGGGTCGGGCGCGTGTCCGGCCCCGTGCCCCCGGTCACGCGCCACCCACCCGTCGGCGTCGGGCGATCGCGATGAGCACGGGGGCGCCGACGGCGGCCGTGACGAGGCCCGCGGCCAGCTCGCCCGGGGGAGCGACCACGCGGCCGAGGACGTCCGCGAGCAGCAGCAGCACCGGCCCGAGCACGGCCGAGAGGGCGGTGATCCACGGCTGGCTGGGCCCGACGACGCCGCGGGCGGCGTGCGCGACCATGAGCCCCACGAACGCGATGGGCCCGACCACCGCGGTCGCGCCTCCGGCCAGCAGGGTGACGACGACCAACGAGACGACCCGCACGGCCGGCACCGAGACGCCGACCGAGGCGGCGTGCTCGTCGCCGAGCGCGACGGCGTCGAGCGGGCGCGAGGCGATCAGGGCGACGACGACCCCGGCCGCGACGAAGGGCAGCACCGTGAGCACGGGCTCCCAGCCGCGGTCGGCGAGCGAGCCGACCTCCCACGCGCGGACGGCGTCGAAACGGCGGGGATCGGCCAGCACGATCGACGAGGTGATCCCCGCGAGCACCGACCCGAGCGCGAGGCCGGCGAGGGTCAGGCGGGCGGGACCACCGCCTCCTCGTCCGGCGCCACCGATCAGGGCGACGGCGACCGTCGCGAGGCCCGCACCGACGAACGAGAACCAGACCCAGCCGCTCGCCGAGGTGACCCCGGCGAAGCCGACCGCGAGGGCGACGGCGAAGGCGCTGCCCGAGGTGACGCCGAGGATGCCCGGGTCGGCCAGCGGGTTGCGCGTCACGGCCTGCACGACGGCCCCGGCGACCCCGAGCCCGGCCCCGGCCACGATCGCGGCGACCGTCC
>NZ_JACYNS010000106.1:0-8413 GCF_014839405.1 Frigoribacterium sp. CFBP 13605
GGTCCGTCCGCGGGGGCGCCCGTCGACGGCGCGCCCGCGGGAGGCGCGGGTGGCGTCCCGGCCCCGTCCGCCGGTCAGATCGCGGTGCCGGGCCTCGTGCTCGACGCCACCGACGCCACCTTCACGCAGGTCCTCGAGATCAGCAACACCGTCCCCGTGATCGTCGACCTGTGGGCGGAGTGGTGCGGCCCGTGTAAGCAGCTGTCGCCCGTCCTCGACAAGCTGGTCGCCGAGTACGCCGGCCGCCTGCTGCTCGTCAAGGTCGACGTCGACGCCAACCCCCAGCTGACGCAGGCCTTCCAGGCGCAGTCGATCCCGGCGGTCGCCGCCGTGATCGGCGGTCGTCCCGTCCAGCTCTTCGTCGGGGCCCTGCCCGAGGCCCAGGTCCGCGACGTCTTCGAGCAGGTGCTCGAGCTGGCCGCGCAGAACGGCGTCACCGGCACGGCGGTCGTCGACGGCGCCCCGGTGGGCGAGGCCGACGAGGTCGAGCCCGAGCCGGAACCGCTGCCCCCGCACCACCAGGACGCCTACGACGCGATCGACCGGGGCGACTACGCCGCGGCCATCACGGCCTACAAGACCGCCATCGCGCAGGACCCTCGTGACCAGCTCGCCGTGGCGGGCCTCGCCCAGGTCTCGCTGCTCGAGCGACTGCAGGGCGCGTCGCTGGCCGACGTCCGTGCGGCGGCCGCGGCTGCGCCCACCGACCTCGACGCCCAGCTCGCCGTGGCCGACCTCGACCTCAGCGGGGGGCACATCGACGACGCCTTCGACCGCGTGCTGACCGTGTTCCCGTCGCTCGACCCCCACGGCCGTGACGCCGCCCGGGCCCGCCTGCTCGAGTACTTCGAGATCGTCGGGGTGGACGACCCCCGGGTGGCGACCGCCCGTCGTCGTCTGGCGATGCTGCTGTACTGAGCCGCGCCTCCTGCACGGACGACGGAACCCCCGCGACCCGGAAGGGGCGCGGGGGTTCCGTCGTGTGCCGGCGTCGGATCAGCGGCGCAGCTTCAGCCAGACGACCCCGAGCGGCGGCAGCTGGACGTCGGCGGCCGCGGGTCGACCGGCCCAGGGCTCGTCGGTGGCGGTGACTCCGCCGAAGTTGCCCACGCCCGAACCGCCGTAGACCTCGGCGTCGGTGTTGAGGATCTCGTCCCAGCGACCGGCCTCGGGCAGACCGAAGCGCATGTGCACCGGTTCACCCGAGAAGTTCGCCAGGACGGCGATCGACTCGCCCGAGCCGGACTTGCGCATGAAGGCCACGACGCTGTGCTGCGCGGCACCGCCGTCGATCCACTCGAAGCCGTCGGTGTCGAAGTCGTGCGCCCACAGAGCGGGCTCGTCGCGGTAGACCTCGTTGAGGCGGGCCACCAGGCCGTGGAGCCCCTGGTGGGCGGGCTGGTCGAGGATCCACCAGTCGAGCCCTCGTTCTTCGCTCCACTCGCCGGGCTGACCGAACTCGCTGCCCATGAAGAGCAGCTGTTTACCGGGGTGGCCCCACATGTAGGCGAGGTAGGCCCGCACGTTGGCGAGCTTCTGCCACTCGTCGCCGGGCATCTTGTTGAGCAGGGACCCCTTGCCGTGCACGACTTCGTCGTGGCTGATCGGCAGCATGAAGTTCTCGCTGAACGCGTAGACGAACGAGAACGTGATCTCGCCGTGGTGGTGCGAGCGGTAGAGCGGGTCCTCGGCGACGTAGCCGAGGGTGTCGTGCATCCAGCCCATGTTCCACTTGAGGCCGAAGCCGAGGCCGCCCTCGCTGGTCGGGCGGGTGACGCCGGGCCAGCTCGTGCTCTCTTCGGCGATCATGACGATGCCGGGGTGGCGCTTGTACGCCGTCGCGTTCGCCTCTTGCAAGAAGCTGATCGCCTCGAGGTTCTCGCGCCCGCCGAACTCGTTCGGCAGCCACTCGCCCTCGTTGCGGCTGTAGTCGAGGTAGAGCATCGAGGCGACGGCGTCGACGCGCAGCCCGTCGATGTGGAACTCCTCGAGCCAGTAGAGCGCGTTCGAGACGAGGAAGTTGCGCACCTGCGAGTCGCCGAAGTTGAAGACCAGCGTGCCCCAGTCGGGCTGCTCGCCGCGGCGGGGGTCGGAGTGCTCGTAGACGGCGCGACCGTCGAACTTCGCGAGGGCCCACTCGTCCTTCGGAAAGTGCCCGGGCACCCAGTCCATGATGACGCCGATCCCGGCCTGGTGCAGGCGGTCGATCAGGTAACGCAGGTCGTCCGGGCTGCCGAAGCGGCTGGTCACGGCGTAGTAACCGGTGACCTGGTAGCCCCAGGAGCCGCCGAAGGGGTGCTCGGCGAGCGGCATGAACTCGACGTGGGTGAACCCGAGCTCGCCGACGTACTCGATGAGCTGGTCGGCGAGTTCGCGGTAGTTCAGGCCCGGCCGCCAGGAGCCGACGTGCAGCTCGTACACGCTCATCGGTCCGGAGTGGACGTCGTTCTCGGCCCGGGCGGTCATCCAGGCGTCGTCGGCCCAGGCGTGGGCGGCCTTCGTGACGACGGACCCGGTGAGCGGCGGCACCTCGGAGGTGCGCGCCATGGGGTCGGCGCGCTCGACCCAGACGTCGTCGGGCGTGAGCACCTCGTACTTGTAGATCCCGTCCGTGACGCCGGGCACGAAGAGCTCCCAGACGCCGTTGCCGTCGAGGCGGCGCATCGCGTGCCGCTCGCCGTCCCAGCCGTTGAGGTCCCCCTTGACGCGGACGGCGCGGGCGTGCGGCGCCCAGACGGCGAAGGAGGTGCCGGTCACGCCCTCGTGCTCGCGGACGTGGCTGCCGAGCATCTTCCAGAGCTGCTCGTGGCGCCCCTCTCCGAAGAGGTACAGGTCGAACTCGGTGACGGTGGGGGTGAAGCGGTAGGGGTCGTCCGAGACCCACGCCGCGCCTCCTTCGTAGGTCGCCTGGACGGTGTAGGCGCCCACGGGCTCGTTCGTGACGCCCTGCCAGAGGCCGTGGGCCACGTGCTCGAGGGCGAAGGACGACCCGGAGGCGCCGGTCACGGTGACGGTGTCGGCCAGCGGTCGGACGACGCGGACGGCGGTGCGACCGCCGCGGGGGTGGGCACCCAGGACGGCGTGCGGGTGGCCGTGGGTGCCGTTGGCGGCCGAGAAGACCTCGTCGTCGCCCAGGGCGAAGGAGGTGTCGGGCTCGGTCGGGGGAGTGGTGGTCATCGGGTCGCTCCTACGGGGCTCGGTTGAGGTCGACGGAGAGGACGTGCACCGGTTCGACGAAGGCGTCCAGTCGGACGTAGTTGTCGTCGCCCCAGGTCCACGACTGACCGGTGATCAGGTCGCGGACGGTGTAGGTGCCACCGGGCTGCAGGCCGAACTTCGTGACGTCGAGGTGGACGGTCGTCTCGCGCGCCGAGTGCGGGTCGACGTTGGCGACGACGATGATGCCGTCGGCGCGTCCGCTGCGGGTGTGCGCACGGGACAGGTACTTCGAGAACACGAGGATCGACTCGTCGTCGCTCGAGTGGATCTCGAGGTTGCGCAGCTGGCGCAGGGCCGGGTGGGAGGCGCGGATGCGGTTGAGCTGCGTCAGGTACGGCGCCAGCGAGGCCCCCGCCTCTTCGGCGGCGGCCCAGTCACGGGGCTTGTACTCGTACTTCTCGTTGTCGATGTTCTCTTCGCTGCCCGGGCGGGCGACGTCCTCGAAGAGCTCGTAGCCCGAGTAGACGCCCCAGGTCGGCGAAGCCGTCGCGGCGATAGCGGCACGGATCTTGTAGGCCGCGGGACCGCCGAACTGCAGGTAGGGGGTCAGGATGTCGTGCGTGTTGACGAAGAAGTTCGGGCGCAGCCAGGCGCTCGTCTCCTTCGACAGCTCGTCGAGGTACTCCTCGAGCTCCCACTTCTCGTTGCGCCAGGTGAAGTACGTGTACGACTGGTGGAACCCCACCTGCGCCAACGCCTGCATCATGGCCGGCTTCGTGAACGCCTCGGAGAGGAAGACCACCTCGGGGTTCGTCTGTCGGATCTCGTGCAGCAGCCACTCCCAGAAGCGCACGGGCTTCGTGTGCGGGTTGTCGACCCGGAAGATCGTGACGCCGAGTTCGATCCAGTGACGGACGATGCGCAGCACCTCGCGGCTGACGCCCTCGTAGTCGTTGTCGAAGTTCAGGGGGTAGATGTCCTGGTACTTCTTGGGCGGGTTCTCGGCGTAGGCGATCGTCCCGTCGGGCAGGGTCGTGAACCACTCGGGGTGCTCGGTGACCCAGGGGTGGTCGGGCGAGCACTGCAGGGCCAGGTCGAGCGCGAGCTCGAGACCGGCGTTCTTCGCCGCGTCGACGAACCAGCGGAAGTCGGCGACCGTGCCGAGGTCGGGGTGCACCGCGTCGTGCCCGCCGTCGGGCGAACCGATCGCGTAGGGCGACCCGGGATCGTTCGGCCCCGCGGTCAGCGTGTTGTTCGGGCCCTTGCGGAAGGTCGTCCCGATCGGGTGCACGGGCGGGATGTACACGACGTCGAAGCCCATGCGAGCGATCGAGGGCAGGCGGCGGGCCGCGGTGCGGAACGTGCCGCTCTTCCAGGTGCCGTCGGCCTGCTTGCGGGCGCCCTCGCTGCGGGGGAAGAACTCGTACCAGCTGCCGAGGCCGGCGCGGCTGCGTTCGACGCGGAGCGCCTCGGGGGCGCTGCGCGTGACGAGGCTCGCGAGCGGCGTGACCAGGAGGACCGCGGCGAGGCGCGGATCGGTGGCGACGCGGAGCCGCGAGGCGGGGGAGAGGGCGGGGTTCGCGAGGGCCTTGGCCGCGTCGCGGATCAGGGTCGTGTCGGGGTGGTTCTCGACGGCCTCGGTCAGCAGTCGACTGCCGAGGGCGAACGTGACCTCGACGTCGAGACCGGCCGGGACCTTGATCTCGGCCGCGTGCAGCCACGTGGCCCAGTCGTCGGTGTAGGCCTCGACCTGCCAGGTCCAGTCGCCCTCGACCTCGAGCTGCACCTGGGCCGTCCACCGGTCGGTGCCGGGGATGCCGGCGACCATGCGGTGTCGGGTCTCGGCGCCCTCGGGGTCGATCGTGACGAGGTCGGCCCCGATCAGGTCGTGACCCTCGCGGAAGACGGTCGCCCCGAAGGTGACCACCTCGCCGGAGAAGGCCTTCGTCGGGAACACTCGGTCGGGGGTCGTCGGGGTGAGGCCCGTGATGGGGATCCGCCCGACTCTGGGTTCGTATGCTGTCGCCACGTTGTCGACCGTACCCGGTCTGGCCCGCCCGGTCCCGGCCCGGGGCCCCGCAGGGCCGACGGTCGCGGATCGGGGTGCGGAAGAGGCGTTTCGGGGTACAAAAACGTGTCCGCCCTGTCGCCGACAGACACTCCGGTCCGTTTTGTCCCCCCAACTGGGTGCATGCATCGGCATGAATCCCCTGTCGGCACTTTGGGGGACCGCGTAATGTCGATCCTGTCGTCGCGGCCTGCCCGCCCGAAGAACCCGAACTCCTCGAGAGCCCGGCGCCCGACGACACCGATCGGCCGCCCGACCCGGAGCCGACAGCCCCTGCAGCGCCGTGCGCCACCCCGAAGTCGACCCGACCGACGGCGCACGGCGGTGCTCGAGCGCGCCTCGGCGCGCGGAACAGGACCGACATGAACAAGCTCGTCACGGGTGCCGTCTCCGGTGCCGCCGGCATCGCCCTCCTCCTCGGCGGCGCCGGGACCTTCGCCCTCTGGAACGCCAGCACCGAGGTCAACGCCGCCAGCGTCGCCTCGGGCACGCTCTCGCTCACCCAGTCGTCGGCGGGCAGTTGGACCGACGTGACGAACGGTCGCAGCACCGCCCTCACAGCCGCCCAGGTCGCCGCCTACAAGATCGTCCCGGGCACCAAGCTGCAGTTCACGCAGCCGATCACCATCGCCGCCTCGGGCGCCGACCTGCGCGCCGACCTGACCTACGACGCGGCCTCGGTCACGGGCAGCCTCAAGCCGTACGTGACCAACACGATGGCCCTCTCGACGGCCGCCGGCGGCACGACCCTGCCCTCGGGCGTGACCGCGGGCAGCACGGCCGGCAGCTACGTCGTGGCTCCCGTCTCCGCGGGCAGCACCTCGGCCGTCGTGACCTTCGTCGTCGAGCTGCCCTCGACGGTGTCCGACGCCGCCAGCCAGGGCGGCACGCTCGACCTGAGCAAGCTGACCTTCACGCTGAAGCAGCGCGCCATCGCGTAGCGGGTGTCGGCGGCCCGACGGCCACCGCACCCCGTCACCCACCGGCGACCGGACCGCACCCGACGCGGTCCGGTCGCCCCCTTCCGTCCGTCCGTCCCGCCCAGGGACCCACGGGCCGCCGCATCGCACGATCGACCACCAGGGGGTGAGACGTTGACCGGACCGTCCCGCGGACGCGCGCGTCACCGCTCGGTCGAGCGCGCCTCCTCGTCCCGCCGTCCGCTCCGCTCGCTGTGGGCGGCGACCGCCGTCGTGGCCGGCGCGGTCACCGTCGCCCTCGTGGCGACCGGGGGGACCTACGCGCTGTGGAACTCCTCCGTCGAGCCGACGGCCGTCACGGTCGGGTCGGGGACGGCGGGCCTCTCGGTCGGCGCCGTCAAGGCCCTCGACACGTCCGCGCTCGGCCCCGGCGGCGCGACCGCGGGGACGTTCACCGCGACCAACACGGGGTCGGTCGACCTGGCCATGCGGGCGTCGGCCGGGACCACCACGGCGTCCGCGTCCGCCCTGCCCGGCGAGCTGACCGTCAGGCTCGCCGCCGTGGCGAGGGCCGCGGACTGCGTCGTCGGCGTCGGCGGCTACTCCGCCCGGCCCGCCGCGTTCGACACGGGGAGCGGGTACTTCACGTTGCCGGCCGGAGTCACCGTCACCGGCTGCGTCGTCGTCACGCTCGACTCGGACGTCCCGGCGACCCTGCAGAACCAGACCTCGTCGATCGGGCTCGTCCTGACCGGGACGCAGGTGGCCCCGTGAGCGGGCGCCGGCCCCGGACGACCACGCGATCGACGTTGGCCGCCGTCGTCGTGGGCGTGATCGTCGGCGTGGCCCTGGCCTCGGGAGGCGCGGCGTCCGCCCTCTGGACGGCGTCCGCCACCGTCACCGAACAGGTCAGGACCGGTGCCGTCGGCCTCACGGCCGGCACCCTCGACGCCCTGCAGGCCGACTACGCCGGATCGACCAGGTCGCTCACGGCGCCCTGGACGTTCACGAACTCGGGGACGGTCGCGGCGTCCTACTCGACGAGCGGCAGCCTGAGCTCGGGCAGCTCCGCCGCCCTCGCCGCGTCGATCGCCGTCGTCGCGTGGCCGGTGACCGCCGCGTCCGCCTGCACGTCGACGACCGCCGTCGGCCCGGGCAGCGTCAGCGGCACCTGGTCCGCCGTGCCGAACCTCACCGGGACGTTGGCGAGCAAGGCCGCCGCGACCTGGTGCCTCCGCACCTCGATCGCGACGTCCTCTCCCACCGGGCGCGTGAACCCGGTCCTCACGGTGTCGCTCGCCTCCGGGTCGTGGGCCGCCACGCCGCAGGACCGCCGGATCGTCCAGAACAACACGATCGTCCCCCCGCAGACGGCGGTCTGCCGCACCGACGGCGAGGCCTACGCCTGGCTCGACTTCGACCCGTCGACCCGGGCGACCGCGACCCGGTACGCGACCTACGTCGGCGGCACCCGGATCTCGAACGACGAGCGGACCGGCGACTACCCGCACTTCGCGTTCACCCGCGACAACCTGCCCAGGGACCCCTTCGGCGACGGCCCGATCCACGTCGACATCCGCGTGATGGTCGACGGGCAGCCGACCGACCTCATGGCCGTCGGCACGGTCACGGTGGTCTACGACCAGTACGGCACGAGGAACATCCAGTGCGGGTGACCGGCGGTCGGGCGGTCGCGGTCGTCGTCGCCGTCGCGGCGGTCGTCCTGGGCCCCGGCGTCGTCTCGGCCGCGGCTCCCGCCACGGCCTCGACCGCGCCCCGCCTCATGGTGAGCGACGACGGCCGGCACTGGCAGGGTCGCCTCGACTCCGCTCTCTTCGGCGACGGGCTGCGGCTCGTCCCCGGGGCAGGCACGACGGGCACCTTCTTCGTCAAGAACCTCTCGAGCGAGCCCGCCGTGCTCAGCGCCCGCCTCGTCGACGTCACGACCTCGTCGCCCGCGTTCGCCGAGGCGGTCACGGTCCGTTCGCACTCCGACCTCGACGTCGGCGACCTGCCGCCCGTCACCCTGTCCGGAGACGGGTGCACCCCCGTGCTCGCGCCGGTCCGCCTCGCCGCCGGGCAGGAGGCCCCGGTCACCGTCTCGGTCGACCTCGACGCCTCCGCCGCCGCGGGCACCGGTGACCAGACCCTGGACTTCGCCGTGCTCGTCACGCTCACGGGGCTGGCCGGGTCGGCCGTGCCGGCCGGCTGCGCGTCGGCCGGGACCGCCGGCGCGGCCGACCCCGCCGAGACGAGCACAGGAGGC
>NZ_JACYNS010000107.1:0-8324 GCF_014839405.1 Frigoribacterium sp. CFBP 13605
GGCGGCCCGCCACCAGGCGACCCTGGCGGCGCCCCGGCCGCGGCTGCCGCACTGGTACCTCGGCGAGATCGCGGTCGGCGACGCGGCCCGAGGGCTCGGCGTGGGCACCTCGTTGATCGAGCACCGCCTCGCGGCGATCGACGAGACGGGCGGCGCCGCCTACCTCGAGTCGTCGACCGAGCGGAACCGGGCGCTCTACCGGCGCCTGGGCTTTGTCGAGCTGGGCCCGATCGGCGGGCTGCCGGGCGCGACGCCCGCGGCGATGTGGCGCCCGGCGACGACATGGCCAGGCTCGACCTCCGAGCGATCGGGCACGGTGGCGACCCCGACGCCGTCCTGATCGCGGTGGTTCGCGTCGCGCTCACCGCGGGCCTCGCATCCGGCCCGGAAGGTGCGGGTCGCGCCTGCCGGAACCTCGTGTGCGACCCCGGATGCTGGACGAGGCCGTGCCATGCATCACGGCTGTCGCCACCTGCGCCCGAGTCGTCGGTCGAGAATTCAGGAGATACAGCTCGCTTCTTACGCGTGAGCGGCATGTCGTGACTTCTGGGCGGGCCTCATGACACGTCGCGACGCAGTTGCCGCCACCAGCCGAGCCCGAGGGGCAGCGCCACCCAGAGCAGCAGGGAGGTGAGGGCCTGCCCGGCGCCCGGGATGTCGCCGGGGCCGTCCGCCCAGCTCAGGTGCGGCTGGGCGAGCCAGGCCGCGAATGCGAGCGTGGAGATCCACGGGGCCGCGGTTGGGACGAGGAGCGCCGCAGTGATGTCGTAGGTGAGCGGCAGCAGCATGGTGACGACGATGGCCAGGGGTGTGTTCAGCAGCAGCGATCCGACGGCCGTGCCGGTCAGGGCCGCTGCGACCGCGAGGGCGACGACTCCGCAGGCAGCCGCCGTCACTGCCCACCAGTCGGTGGTCGCCAGCAGGTCGGCATGCAGAACCACGAACGCGAGTGCTGCAGCGGCGGCCGTGACGAGGGCGACGCCCAGGACGAGCCCGACGATGGCGACGAGACGTGCTGTGAGGACGAGGAGGCGCTGCGGCGTCTGCGAGAACGTCGCGAGGGCGGACCGCCCGTTCCAGTCGCCCGTGACCGCGAGCACGGCCACGACGGGAAGCAGCACTGTGAGCGGGATGCCGACGCCGCTCACGAAGGTTTCCAGCGACGCGTCGGAGGCCTGGGACAAAGCGACCGCGCCGACGCCGAGAAGGGCGATGGCGGCGAAGAGCCCTCGGGCAGCCCGGGTGTCGGTCGCCTTCATGACCTCGATGTGCACGAGGACGGGCCACGGGGTCATGGGGTCCCTTTCGGAGTGGACGTGGACGTGTGAACGGGCTCGAGCGGTGACGTCCCCCTCGGTGGCCCCTGTGCCATGGACGGGCGGGCTGCATGTTCGCCCGAGGTCTGGTCGAGAAAGAACGACTCGAGTGACGGACGCGACTCGGACAGATGGGTCAGCGGAATGCCCAGGGTCACCGAGAGGCGTCCGACATGATCGGCGGTGGTCGTCGCGGTGAGGCGCGTCGTGCCGTCCCGCCCGCGGCCGACCGTCACCTCGTCGTCGACGAGGGCTCGAGCAAGCCGGTCATCATCCGTGCTGGCGAAGGCGACGTTCGTCAGCCTGGCGGCTCGCGCCGGGCCGGCGTGGACGACGCGGCCTCGGTCGAGGATGACGACATCGTCAGCGATCGTCTCGATGTCGCCGAGGTGGTGGCTCGACAGCAGGACGCCGCCACCGCACCGGGCGAAAGCGACGACGAAGTCGTTCAACCAGCGGAGTCCCTCGGGGTCGAGGCCGTTGCCCGGCTCATCGAGGATCAGCGTCGTCGGCTCGCCCAGCAAGGCGACGGCGAGGCCGAGGCGCTGACGCATGCCGAGACTCAGCGAGCCGACCCGACGGGCGCCCACGCTCGACAAGCCGACGAGACCGAGACACGCGTCGACACGATGCGACGAGACGCCGATCGCCAGCGCCGAGAGGCGAGCTGTCTCATGGACGGTGCGCCCACCGTGGCCCGCGCTCGCGTCGAGCAGGACACCGACGATGCGACCCGGCCGATCGATCTCGGCGAAGGGGAGGCCGTCGAAGAGCGTGGTGCCGCTCGTCGGGCGGACCAGCCCGAGCATTGCCCGAAGCGTCGTCGATTTGCCTGCCCCGTTCGGCCCGAGCAGAGCCGTCACCCGGCCCGCTCCGGCTTCGAAGCTCACGTCGTCGATGACGACCCGTCGCCCGTAGGTTTTGCTCAGGTTGCGGACCGAGACGGCCGCGCTTTCGCGGACGAAGGCGTTCACGCGCGAGCGGCGAGGAGGACAGACGTGATGGCGCACACGCACATGATGAGGAATGCCGCGATCGGTTGCGGTGCTCTGGGTGATCGACGGGCCGCCAGGCTGAGGAACCAGACGCCAGCGGCCAGCGGGATGAATGGCATGGGCCAGTGCTCCGTCATCGCGAAGCAGGTCAGCACCGAGAGCGAGACGGCCAGAGCGGACAAAACAGTGACCCGGGCGCGGGTGGCTTTCGTTGACTCGTACTGAGCAGGCAACAGGACTTCTTCTTTCGTGATGTGCGGAGACGGGGGCGGGGCCCGAGGGCCCCGTCCCCGGAGATGATCAGTGGAAGTAGTTCCAGAGTTCCCAAGCCGTCAGCAGATTCGCGATGGCCCCCAGCGCTCGCGTCACGGCAGGCCACACGGTCGACACGAACGTGGAGTAGGCCTTCTTCGCACCGTTCACGACGGCTGTGAAGAGCGACGGAATCTTCTTGAGAGCGTTGAGGAGGTTCGTGAACCTGTTGCGGCTCTCCCGTTCCCCGGACGGAGTCGAGACGGGGGATTGCTCGGAGACCCCTGCAGGCGGCGACGCCGTCATCGAGATCGTCGCGATGGAGGCTCGTGTCGCCGCCTCGGTCGCAGTCGCAGTCGCAGTCGCAGTCGTAGTCGTAGTCGCAGCTGACGGTGTGGCAGCCGTGGCGCTCGTGCTGACTCCCAGAATGCCGGGGGAGACTAGGACGGCGACAGCGACTGCTTTGTGCCAGACGGTCCAGCGGTTCTTGTCCATGTGTTCATCCGTTCTGCTTCTCGAGGCCCCGCCTCTCGGGACCTCGGGATGGGGCCGGTTCGGGTGCAACCGTCCGGCTCCGACGCGGGTGGGCCTCGTGCCCACCCGCGTCACCAATATGTCGTCTTTGCCATTGCGGATGCAAGGGGAAGATGTTCCTGTGGAAACTCCGTGCCTGATCGCCGTCAGACTCGTGTGCGGGTGCGTGCTCGCTGAACCCGCCCGGCGACACGGACGACCTGAGCCGCGTGGGCGGGCCGTCCAGACCGGGCATGTATCTTCATGTCGAGAGACTTCTGCGCGGTAGCGTAGAGGCAGCACCACCGAGCACACGCATGCCCGACAACGAGGGAGCACCTGCCGCATGGCGAAGATCATCTACACGCTGACCGACGAGGCGCCCATGCTGGCGACCTACTCGTTCCTGCCTATCATCCAGGCCTACGCCAAGACCGCGGGGGTCGACGTCGAGACCCGCGACATCTCGCTGGCGGCCCGCATCATCAGTCAGTTCCCCGAGCGCCTCACCGACGAGCAGCGCCAGGGCGACGCCCTCGCCGAGCTGGGGGCCCTGGCGAAGACGCCCGAGGCCAACATCATCAAGCTGCCGAACATCTCGGCCTCGATGCCGCAGCTCAAGGCCGCCGTGGCCGAACTCCGGTCGCAGGGCTACGACCTGCCCGACTACCCCGACTCGCCTTCGACCGACGCCGAGCGCGACGTCAAGGCCCGGTACGACAAGGTCAAGGGCAGCGCGGTCAACCCCGTGCTGCGCGAGGGCAACAGCGACCGTCGTGCTCCGCTCTCGGTCAAGAACTACGCCCGAAAGCACCCGCACCGCATGGGCGCCTGGACGGCCGACTCGAAGACGAACGTCGCGACCATGGGCGTCGACGACTTCCGTTCGAACGAGAAGACGGTCGTCATCCCGGCCGACGACACCCTGCGCATCGAGTTCGTCGGCGCCGACGGCGAGACCCGCGTGCTGCGCGAGTCGATCCCCGTGCTGGCCGGCGAGGTCGTCGACGGCACCGTGCTGCACGTCGCCGCGCTGCACGAGTTCCTCGCCACACAGATCGCCCGGGCCGAGGCCGAGGGCGTCCTGTTCTCGGTCCACCTCAAGGCCACGATGATGAAGATCAGCGACCCGATCCTCTTCGGTCACGTGATCCGCGCCTTCTTCCCCCGCGTCTTCGAGCAGTACGGTGCCGACCTGCAGGCTGCCGGGCTCGACCCCGCCAACGGTCTCAACGGCATCCTGCAGGGCCTCGCGGCACTGCCGAACGGCGACGAGATCAAGGCCGCCTTCGACCAGGGGATCGCCGACGGGCCCGACCTCGCCATGGTCGACTCCGACAAGGGCGTCACCAACCTCCACGTGCCGAGCGACGTCATCGTCGACGCGTCGATGCCCGCGATGATCCGTACGTCGGGCCACATGTGGGGCCCCGACGGCGACGAGCACGACACCCTCGCCGTCATCCCCGACTCGAGCTACGCCGGCATCTACCAGGCCGTGCTCGACGACTGCCGTGCGAACGGCGCCTTCGACCCCGCTACCATGGGCTCGGTGCCGAACGTCGGCCTGATGGCGCAGGCCGCCGAAGAGTACGGCTCGCACGACAAGACCTTCGAGGTGCCCGGCGACGGCACCGTCCGCGTCGTGAACCAGGCGGGCGAGACGCTCATCGAGCACGAGGTCGCCACGGGCGACATCTGGCGCGCCTGCCAGACGAAGGACGTCCCGATCCGCGACTGGGTCAAGCTCGCCGTCACGCGGGCCCGCGCCAGCCAGACCCCGGCGGTCTTCTGGCTCGACGAGACCCGTGCCCACGACGCGACCTTGATCGGGCTCGTCCGCACGTACCTCGCCGAACACGACACCGAGGGCCTGCAGATCGAGATCCTCTCGCCCGTCGACGCGATGGCGTTCTCGCTCGAGCGCATCCGCCGTGGCGACGACACCATCTCGGTCACCGGGAACGTGTTGCGCGACTACCTGACCGACCTGTTCCCGATCATGGAGCTCGGCACCTCGGCCAAGATGCTCTCGGTCGTGCCGTTGATCAACGGCGGCGGCCTGTTCGAGACGGGTGCCGGCGGTTCGGCCCCGAAGCACGTCTCGCAGCTCGTCGAGCAGGACTACCTGCGCTGGGACAGCCTGGGCGAGTTCCTCGCCCTCGCGGTCAGCTTCGAGCACCTCGCGATGTCGACCGACAACGCGCGGGCGCAGATCCTCGCCGACACGCTCGACCGCGCCACCGGCACCTTCCTCGACGAGAACAAGTCGCCCGGTCGCAAGCTCGGCTCGATCGACAACCGCGGCAGCCACTTCTACCTGGCCAAGTACTGGGCCGACGAGCTCGCCGCCCAGACCGACGACGCCGAACTGGCCGCCGCCTTCGCCGGGCTGGCCGCCACCCTCGGCGGGGCCGAAGGGGCGATCGTCGCCGAACTGATCGAGCCCCAGGGCACGGCCGTCGACATCGGGGGCTACTACCACCCCGACGCAGCCAAGACCGAAGCCGTGATGCGCCCGTCGCGCACGCTGAACGAGGCGCTCGCGACGCTGTAGGTCGTCGGTCGCCGGGCGCAGGTCGCTCGAGAACAGGAGGCGCGGTGCCGGTCGGCACCGCGCCTCCCGTCGTCCGTCGGGTCGGGCCGTCGTCTGGTCGGTCGTCGACTGGTCGCGAATCGTCCTTCGGGGGCGCGTGAAGGACGATTCGCGACCACTCGACCACTCGACCGGCGGGGCAAGGCGTCAGGCGGGGCAGGGCGTCAGGCGGGCAGGCGTCAGGGATGCAGGGCGTGGCGGGCGGTGGCGCGGACGGCGTCGGTGACGGCCTCGAGGAGGGGCGAGGCGAGGGTCCAGCGCTGCCAGAAGAGCGGCACGTCGACCGGGTCGCCGGCGGCCAGTTCGACCAGACGGCCGGCGTCGAGTTCGGGGCCGGCCTGCGCCTCGGGCAGCATGCCCCAGCCGAGGCCGAGCACGACGGCCCGGGCGAAGTCGGCCGAGGCGGGCACGTGGTGCCGGGGCGCGAGCGGCTCGTGACCGGTGAGCCGACGCGCGAAGTCGTGCTGCAGGTCGTCGGCGCGGTCGAAGACCACCATCGGGGCACGATCGAGCCGTCCGTGGTCGAGGCCCCTGGGCTCGGCGGTTCCCCCTGCGCTCGGTCGGGCGCCCAGCCACCGTTCGACGAACCCCGGACTGGCGACCGCGCGGTAGCGCATGACGCCGAGCGGCTCCGAGCTGCAGCCCTGCACGGGCTCCCGGGTCGCGGTGACGGCGGCGAGCACGTCCCCCGATCGCAACAGCTCGGCCGTGTGCTGTTGGTCGGCCCGGCGCAGGTCGAACACCACGGGCACCGTGGGCGGGACGGCGGCCAGCGCGTCGAGGAACCAGGTCGCCGTCGAGTCGGCGTTGACGGCGATGGGGAGGGTGGTGGGGACGGGGTCGTCACCGTCGTCCCCTCCGTCGGGTCGGCCGGCGCCGAGCCGGGCCAGCGCGTCCGACGTGAGCAGGTCGACCTGGCGGGCGTGACGCAGCAACACGTCACCGGCCTCGGTCGTGGTGACCGGTGTCGTGCGTCGCAGCAGCACCTGCCCGGCCGCTCGTTCGAGCTGCTTAATGCGCTGTGACACCGCGGACTGCGTGACGTGCAGGCGTCTCGCCGCCGCCTCGAACGTGCCCTCGTCGACGACGGTGCGGAGGGTGTCGAGCTGGTCGAGCGCGAAACGGGCCATGAGTCGAGCTTATGCAGCATCACGAACATGAGTTGGCGTGATGGCCTGGTGCGCCCCTAGCGTGTCGCCATGACCTTCGCGACCGTGCTGCCCGCCGCCCTCTTCGGTTTCGGTACGAGCCTCGCCCTGATCGTCGCCATCGGTGCCCAGAACGCCTACGTGCTGCGCGTCGGGCTCCAGGCCGTGACCCGCGTCGTCGTGCCGGTCGTCGTGGTCTGCGCGGTGAGCGACGCCGTGCTGATCAGCGCCGGGGTGGCCGGGGTCGGCGCGCTCGTCGAGGCCGCGCCTCAGGCGGTCGTCGTCGTGCGGATCGTCGGAGCGGGGTTCCTGCTGGTCTACGGCGCCTTCGCCGCGAAGCGCGCGATCCGGCCCGTGGGCGCGCTCACGGTCGAGGCCGGCGCGCCGCCCGCGCGGGTCGTCCCGGCCGTCCTGGGCGCCCTCGCCTTCACCTGGCTGAACCCGCACACCTACCTCGACACGATCGTGTTCCTCGGCTCGGTCGCGAACCACCAGCCGCCCGAGCTGCGGTGGTGGTTCGCGGGCGGGGCCGTCACGGGCAGTCTCGTGTGGTTCTCGGCGCTGGGGTTCGGTGCGCGCCTCCTACGTCCCCTGTTCGCGAAGCCGGTCGCGTGGCGGGTGCTCGACGCGGTGATCGCCGTCGTGATGGTCGCCCTCGGGCTGCGGCTGCTGTTCGGGCTCTGACGGCCGGCCGCCCCTCGAGGGGTCGGGACGGGCCGCTCGGTTCCGCAGGTCGGCGGCACGTCGTGACGTCTCGCCGCCGGTAGGGTCGCCGCATGGTCAGCTTCGCCGACAAGCCCGTGCTCGACGTGACGGTCGAGCAGTGGCGCGAGGACCTCGAGGGCGACCCCGACGTGGGCGGGGTGCGACTGACGCTCCGCAAGGTGCGGTCGACGAAGCCGGGCATGACGTGGTCCGAGGCCCTCGACGTCGCGCTCTGCCACGGCTGGATCGACGGCCAGACCAGCCGGCTCGACGACGACTTCACGCTCACGGCGTTCCAGCCGAGGCGGAAGGACAGCCCCTGGTCCCAGGTGAACCGCGAACACGTCGCACGCCTGACCGCCGAGGGGCGGATGACCCCCGCGGGACAGGCCGAGGTCGACCGGGCGAAGGACGACGGCCGCTGGGACGCCGCCTACCGCCAGAAGGACGCCGTGCCTCCTGACGACCTGCAGGCAGCGCTCGACGCCGACCCGGTGGCGGCGGCGCACTTCGCGACGATGACGAAGACCGAGCGGTTCCGGGTGTACTTCCGGCTGGCCGCACTGAAGCGGCCCGAGACCCGGGCGGCCCGCATCCGCGACGTGATCGCGGCGGCCGCCCGCGGCGAGCAGCACTACCGCTGAGCCGCCCGCAGGAGGCGCGGGTCGCGTCATGGCCGCATCCCGCCACGATGTAAACAAACCGCCACGCAAACTCGTGGCGGTTTGTTTACATCGTGGCGGGGTGGCGGGGTGGCGGGGTGGCGGGGTGGCGGGGTGGCGGGGTGGCGGGACGTGGC